>JAGBFY010000502.1 GCA_017936245.1 Kiritimatiellia bacterium | reverse complement strand
ATTCCGAAATGAATTCTCATTTCCCGGAATCTAATCAATCCCCTCGTTTCGTATTCAATTCTCATGTTTTATGAAGCAATTGCAAAAACCCTGTAAATTTGTTAGGGCGGGCTGTCCTCAGCCCGCCGCGGTGGCGTAGGGACACGCCACCCTACCAGATTTTGCAAGTGTCGCTGGAGATACAGGGGTCAGACACTTAAATATTTGTGGTTAGATCCCGAAAAGAGTTTGATTATTGGATTATGTTTGCCGATTTTGAGAGCTGTTCCTGTTTCCACATCAGTGTTGCTTTTTACCGTTACGGGTGGCGCACGCGGCGTTTCCAGTAGGATGCCGGCTTGTCCAGACCCCGTCCTTGCTGGAAGTTGTAGAGCGCGACGCGCAGGACATTTCCGATATGCTCCCAGTCCGGCGCATGCGGCTCGATGAACGCGAGTTCGTTGCGGGCGAACACCCCGGCGCCTTTCGGACGTACCGGAGCGGGCGGCGGTTCGCACACCTCGATCCCGAACGCATCCGGATCTTTCGCGACAGGCGAATGGACTGTGAGCGCAAAGCGGTGCCAGAACGCGCTCTGCACAAAGTCATCCGCAAAAAGCCCGCGCACGAAATCAAGAGCCCCGAGCGCCTCTGCCTCAGTTTGAGTCGGGAACGCATACATGAGATAAGCATGCACGGCGATCTCAGCCGTTCGGAAACGCTTCAGCACACGTTTCGCCGATGCGCAGGTTATCCCCTTGTTCATAAGCTTGAGAAGACGGTCATCCGCACATTCAAGTCCGCCGGTGACGGCAATGCAGCCTGCCTTAGCCATCAGGCGCACAAGCTCCGGAGTGAAGGCGTTTTCGAAGCGGATGTTCCCCCACCATTCGCAAACGAACTTCCGCTTCAGTATCTCCCGGCACACGCCCTCAATCAGGGATGGAGGCATCGCCTCGTCGACAAAGTGGAAACGTGTCCCGAGTTCCTGCATGGCATCGACGATCTCCTCCGCCTTCGGCATGCGGAAACAGCCGATGTACGGAAGCCGTACGTCGCAGAACGCACATTTACGCCAATAGCATCCACGCGCCATTATGAGACGGTGCCATCTGCCGGAGTTCCACAGATTCGTCACGAAATTATCCGTCTCAACGACATCGAAATATTCCCCCATGTTGATTCCGCGGTAGCTCGGCTTCACGAACGCAGGAACAGAATCCTCGCTGATCTTCGTGCGGGGAGCGAGAATCTTAGCCAGAGGGGCATAGCCCTCGTCGAGAATGAAATCGTCGAAATACCGGTACGGACGACGATCCGTCATCTCTCGCAGTTCGGTGGAGACGTATCCGCCACCGAAGACAAGCCTTACATCGGAATGGTGTCTCCGTATCCAACGGGCGATCTTGAACGCACCGACCAGCGTTCCCGGAAACGGACAGGTAACGCCCACAACTGTCGGGCATACCTCATCCATTGCCGCCTTGAGGTGACGTTCCAGCGGAACATCCATCACTCCGCGCCGCCGCACACGCTTTTCGATCTCGCCAAAGTCGTTCACCGAAACAGCGATATGCTCTGCGTAGCGAGAGAAGCCAAAGTCGGGATCGACGTTGTCGCGTATCCACAGCGCAATGTCGTCGATGATTTCGCTTGCACCTCGCTTCGCCTCAATCGGCAGAGGACCCTGCAGCAACTCGATGAACTCATCCGCCTCTTCTCCGCCGTATTCGCGCAGAACATCCAACGCAACCTTCACGGAGAGGTCACGCTGATGGACGTCGAAGCCCCTCTCCTCCAGAAATCCCGTAAGGTGCATCGTGGCAGGATACGGGCAGTTCGGCTGAAGGAGTGGCGGGGTGAGCAGGAGCAGACGGTTCCGGGACATCGGATGCACCTCATTCGGAAGGAGCGGCGGCGCGGGCGAACTTCGGATTCGCCCCTGCTATGACAAGCGCCACTTCACCCTTCACCTTCGCATCCTTGAACTCTGCCGCAAGATCCTTGAGATATCCGCGGGAGACGCGCTCGTGCAGCTTCGTGAGCTCGATGCAGACAGCGGCCTCGCGGTCGCCGAACACATCATACGCCGCCTCAAGGGTGTGCCCCACGCGGAAAGGCGATTCGTAGCAGATGAGAGTATGGTCGCTTTCCTTCTCCTCGGCGAACCAGTTGCGTATCGCGCCCGGGCCTCGCGGCGGAAACCCCTTGAAAACAAATGAGCTGGTGGAAAGTCCGCTCATCAGAAGCGCAACGTTCACCGCGCTCGCTCCGGGGATCACGTCGTAAGGAACGTTCTCCGTGGCGCACTTGCGGATAAGACGGTACCCCGGATCCGAGATTCCGGGATAGCCTCCATCCGAACACAGCGCGACCTCACGTCCGGCATTGACCGCCGCAACCACATGCTCCGCAATACGCTCCTCGTTGCCCTGGCGGTAGGATACCATCTCAGGACGCGGAATCCCGAAGTGCGTGAGCAGCTGCCATGTGCGGCGGGTATCCTCGCAGGCGATCAGGCTTGCGGACTTGAGACATTCGAGCGCACGTGCGCTGATGTCTCCAAGATTCCCTATCGGTGTTGCGACAACATGAAGCATCCCCTGTCCTCCATCACTACATGAGATCCTCAACGAAAATCTCGTCCTGGCGCATCTCCACCGCCTGCACGGCATCCGCCTCGTCCATCTGGCGCTGAACCTCTTCAGCCTCAGCGGTTTCGTCCTTCTGCGAACGGTCACCAAAGCGCACAAAGTCGCGGAAGAAGTTCATCTTCACGTCGCCAACCTCGCCGTTACGGTGCTTGGCGACGTCCACGAT
>JAGBFY010000501.1 GCA_017936245.1 Kiritimatiellia bacterium | reverse complement strand
GGAAAGCCGTATGCGGGAAATCCGCACGTACGGTTTGATGAGGGGGAAGCCGCATCGACGGCAACGTCGAGGCGTGGGTCTCTACTCTACACAGCAAGAACTTTCGCATCTCTGCTTTGCGGACTATCTTTTGCGTCCATGTCGCAGCTGGTTTCGGCCGACATGGTGGATCTGTCCTCCGCTAAGATAGTAAGGGCGAAAAAGGAGAATCCGCAGCAGAAGATAGCGGCGGATGAACTTGAAAAGCACCTCGGGCTGATTGCGGGCCGCACAGGAGATGGTGATGGATTCAAGTTTGTGTTCGGAAAGCCGTCCGGAGCGAAGAGCGCCCCCTACACTTCGTTCGCAAAGCGTGAAGGGAATACTATCTGGTTCTGGGGCGACGACAAAGGACAGAGACGTTATCCGTATTACGGTTCGGCATTTGCCGTGTACGGTTTTCTTGAGAAGCTTCTTGGTGTGAAATGGGTGCGTCCCGGTGATGATGGAATCGTGTTCAAGAAATGCCCACAAATAGATATACCGGAGAACTGGGCCTATGAGTATCGCTATCCTTCCGAGACGGCTCTCATGCGCAGGGCGGATCCTGAATTCGGTCGGCGCATGCGCTACGCCGAGCGGCGTCCGTTCAAGTACGGCCATGCGTTCCGCAATTGGCAGAAGCGTTTCCTGAAGGATCACCCGGAATATCTCGGACTTGCTCCGGACGGTACACGCGGTGTCATTGAGAAGTACATGGGGCGCGAGAAGCTCTGCCTGTCGAATCCGGAAGTGATAGACGTCATCATAAACGATTGGAAGGCAAGGGGCGCGGGCAAGTACCTCAACCTCTGCCCGAACGACGGCACCCCCGGCTACTGTTTCTGCGATGGTTGCCGGGCTCTTGATGCGGATCGTCCTGGTGAACCGTTCTTTCATCACAAAACGGACCGCTATCTCAACTTCTGGAACCGTGTGATGGCAAAAGCTGTAGAGGTGAATCCTAACGTTCAGGGCATAACCTACATCTACAGCTATTACCGTTTCAAACCGCGCCGTGAGCGTATCCAGTTCCCGGACAACATGCTTTTCGGCATGGTTCCGTCCATGAACGACGACTATCAGGGAGATTATGAAGGCTTCAAGGCGGCGGGATTGAAACGATTCTTCTTCCGTCCCAACTACCTTTCCTACAGGGGAAAACTGCCTCGCGGACTTGAGAAGTATCTCTACGATACCTTCCACTTCTATCACAAGGAAGGCTCATTCGGCATAGACTACGATGGAGGACCAAGCCCCGTGAAGGAAATAGAATATTATGTGGTTTTCCGTCAGGTGGCATTCCCTGAGCTATCCTATGACACGATCATCGACGAATGGTGCTCGCAGTATGGGGCGGCGTCGGATACGGTCAAGGCGTATCATGCCCGTATCCAAAAGCGCGGCGATGCTGCGCGTGCGAAGGTTGCCGCCCGCATGAAGGCAGAGATGTCGGATGTTCTTGATGATTCCGAGCTTTCCGGAACCGTGGCCGAGGCGCACACGCTTGAGGATTTCAAGGGCGATCTTGCGCTTCTTGAATCTGTTGACGTTTCGAAACTCTCGTCCATTGAGTCGAAGAGGTTCTCCGAACTCGTTGCGGCGGCAAAAGGATACATCGATGTGTATCCAGAGGTTGTGAAGGAGTCTAAGGAGGCTGTATTGCGAGCCCGCAGATGGGAAGCGGAGAAGCGCAGGATCGGAGCTGCCGGGACCGGGGCTGCAAAGAAATGATGGACAGGAAGATAGAACGTGCGATGAAAGCCATATTTTCGGTTGTCGGGTGTGCGATTGCGTTTGCCGCCTGTGCGGATTCCGGATGGTTCTCGAACTGGCCTTCGGATGCGCGACCGGCGGATATAAGCCGCCGTATTGCGGAGCAGTTTCTTACAACTGTTCCAGACCGATACAGACCAGACAATGGATATAGGGGGAACAATGGCTACGGCGGCGGCAATTCCATACATTATTCCGTTGTCAGTCTTTGGGTCAATGCCCTTGAATGTGCGCGCCTGACGGAGGACAAGCCTCTGGAGAACCGTCTTGTGATCGCGTTCGAGCCGTACTGCGGCGTAAAGAAGCACATCCAGCCGAAATTCAAGCATGTCGATTTCACGATTTTTGGCGCTCTGCCGCTTGAAATCGCCATATTGACTGGAGACGAGCGAGCCAGAAAGCTCGGCATGAAATACGCAGATATGCAGTGGGAGGAGCCGAAACGTGAGGATCCGCCGCCATGGTACAATGTAATGTCCTATGAAGAGCGCATGGATTGGTGGCGGAAGGGATATTCTGACCAGACGCGTCTTTGGATTGATGACGCCTATATGATTGGCGCTTTGCAGACGCAGGCGTTCAGGCTCACCGGCGATGTGAAGTATGTGGAGCGTGCGGCAAAAGAGGCTGTTCTTTATCTCGACAGACTTCAGAAACCAAACGGTCTTTTCCACCATTCGCTTGAGGTGCCGTTCTATTGGGGGCGTGGCAACGGCTGGATGGCCGGTGCGATGCCGCAGATTCTCAAGTATCTGCCGGAAGGAAGCGAATTCCGTCCACGTCTGATGGAAGGCTACAGGAAGATGATGTCCTCGCTCTTTTCGCTTCAGCGCGAGAACGGCATGTGGGGGCAACTCGTGGACGATCCCGAGTCCTGGAGCGAATCTTCCGGAACCGCGATGTTCGCATACGCGTTCGCCGAAGGCATTCGCTACGGATGGCTTGATGCCGATACATTCGGTCCTGCGATGCGCAAGGCGTATCTCGCGCTGGTTGCACGCATGGATGAATGGGGGAACGTATCATCCGTGTGCGCCGGCACGGCGGCAAAGAACGACCGTGAGTACTACCTCAATCGTGCGCGGATAAACGGCGATCCCCATGGTCAGGCGGCCATTCTCTGGCTATGCCGCACGATGCTTGAGTCGGAGAAGGGCGGTGAGGTCAAGGCGTCCGCTGCGCAGCCTCTTCCGGAATACTACAGTCCCAGGGAATATTCCGACCGCATTCAGCATAAGTACGAACTGCTGAATCTCAAGGCAGATGGATTCCGCGGCATATGGTACGGCAATCAGCTCTCCCGCGACGAGTACGTCTACAAATATTCTGGCGGGCTCGGAAGCTATTGCGCTGGACATATCCCGATGGCTGTCTATTCCAAGGAGGCGGACAAGACGTTTTTCTGCTTCGGCGGCACGGATGAGCGCAACTCTACTCTTCTGCAGAGCGTGTCGTACTTCGACCACAAGACAGGATTGCTCGCGCGGCCGACTGTCGTCTTCAACAAGTACACGATCGATGCGCACGACAATGCCGTGATGAACATTGACGACAAGGGCTACATCTACATATTCTCTTCGAGTCACGGACAGTGGCGTCCTTCTGCTATTGCCCGCAGCGAGAAGCCGTACGACATCTCCAGATTCAAGATCATATGGGAGGGCAACTATTCCTATCCGCAACCGTTCTATGTTGACGGCAAGGGATTCATGTTCCTCCATGCATGGTATGTGACGGACGGCAGCCGCAACATCGGCGAACGCACGAACCGTTTCATGACCAGCAACGCCGACGGCACCGAATGGTCAGAACGAAAGCTCCTTACGCATTTCAATGAAGGCCACTATCAGCGCGCGTGGCCGTTCGGATCGAAGAAGATCGGGGTCGCATTCGATCAACATCCTAAAGGGAAGGGGCTCAACTGGCGCACAGATGTGTTCTATATGGAGACGGATGATTTCGGCAAAACGTGGAAATCTGCCGCCGGTGTGCCGTTGAAGCTCCCTGTCGACAGGCGCGACAATCCTGCGTTGGCGCTTCGCTACGAGGAAAAGAACCGCAATGTCTACATAAAGGGCGTCAAGTTTGATCGTCAGGGGCGTCCCGTAGTGCTTTCGATAGTGAGCAAGGGGTATCGTGCAGGTCCAGAGGACGGCCCACGTGAATGGAAACTTGCCAAGTGGACAGGTAGAGAATGGCGCGAGATAGACACCGGAATCCGCAGTGGGAACAATTACGACTTCGCCGAGCTCTATATAGATAGCGACAGCGACTGGCGCATAATCGGGGCTTCCGAGCCGGGACCTCAGGCCTACAATCCGGGCGGAGAGATTGCGGCATGGCGTTCTGTTGATGCGGGCGAAACGTGGACTCTCGAAAAGAGACTTACGCATAACAGCGAGCGCAACCAGAACTATCCGCGGCAGCCGCTCAATGTGAACGGCGGTTTCTATGCATTCTGGGCGGATGGTCACGGTCGAAAGCCTTCGGTGTCCCGCTTCTATTTCTGCGACAGTGACCTGAACGTTTATATCATGCCTCTTTCGTTCGATGGTGATTTCGCCAAACCGGTTCCGTACGGGCAGGGCAGACGGGTAATACAACGGTAATGGAGCTGTCCCTAATATGATTCATATGTCACCGATTCCGATTATTTTGCGGAAGGTATTGACATTGGAAGGGCGATTTGGTTTAATACACCACTTCAAGCCCCATCGGCTGACAAGGTCGGTGCAGGTTCAGTAAAACGGACAAAAGCCCTTCGGGGCACAAAGCCACAAAAGAAAGAAAAACAACATGTTGCAGAAATCGACTCGCGGCCAGAACCCCGGCGACAACCGGAAGTGGTATCTGGTGGACGCGAAGGATCAGGTTCTCGGCCGTATCGCCGTTCTGATCGCCAACAAGCTCCGCGCGAAGGACTCCCCTAATTTCGACCCGTCGGTCGACCAGGGCGCTTTCGTTATCGTCACCAACGCCGCTCTCGTGAAGCTCACGGGCAAGAAGGAAGAGCAGAAGGAATATCAGCGCTATTCCGGATACCGCAACGGCCTGAAGCGTTTTTCGGCCGCCGAGATGCGCGCATCGCATCCTGATCGCATGATCAAGGAGGCTGTGTGGGGCATGCTCCCGAAGAACAACATTGCGCGCAAGATGATGACGCGTCTTAAAGTGTTCGCCGGCGCAGAGCACACTCACGCCGCGCAGAAGCCCGAAACAATCAAGCTCTAAGGGGACCGAGAAGCTATGGCAACCAAGAAGATCATTTCCGCCGGCACCGGCCGCCGCAAAACCGCCGTCGCGCGCGTCACGCTCGTTGAAGGCAAGGGTGAATGGACCGTCAACCGTGAACCCCTCGAGGCTTACATCACCTCCGAGGCTCTTCGCGACTATCTCAAGCAGCCGATCGCAATTTCCGGCTACGACCTTTCTGCAACCGACGTTGTCGTGTTCGCGAAGGGCGGCGGCGTTTCCGGTCAGGCTGGCGCAATCCGCCACGGTCTGGCCCGTGCGCTCGTCGAGGCTGACGCCAATCTCCGCGCCGCTCTCAAGAAGGCCGGCTGCATGACGCGTGACAGCCGCATGAAGGAGCGCAAGAAACCCGGTCAGCCGGGTGCCCGCAAGCGCTTCCAGTTCTCGAAGCGTTAATCGAAACCGGTGCGGTGCAAGTCGCCGCTCCGCAATGGCAACGGGTCGCCCGCGGTTCATGCCGCTGCGGCCCGTTGTTGTCAAAGGAAACCAGTATGGCTTTTGGATTTATCGGAAAGCTGGTTGAGTTGCTCACCGGCAAGAAGCCTGCGCCGCAGAAGCAGAAGACTCAGGATCAAAGCGGCAACGGCAGAGGAAAACACGGCAAGCGCGGCCGCCATGGAAAGAACGGCGGCGAGAAAAAAGGCTCAGAAAAGGCAAAGAAGGGTTCGCAGACGGCGGATTCGCGTCAGCAGCGACCCCAGCAGCAGCGTCGCGATGAACATCGCCGGGACGGACAGAGGCGTGATGGTGCAGATGCCCGCAGGGGCGGACGGCGCGACGAACGCCGCCATGATCGCGGAGGCCGTGGTGATCGCGGTCGGCGTGATTCTGTGCCGGTCAATACTGCCGCGAATGAGATGCGTCCGGGTGGCGTTGTCACGCCTGAGGAGTTTGCGAAGCGTCAAGCCGCGCATGCGGCGTGGTCAATCGAACAGTTTTCGGTTCCGCAGGCTGAAGGGAAGAAACGTTTCCACGATTTCGACCTCCCGTCAGAGGTGATGCACGGCATTGCCGATCTCGGATTCCAGTATTGCACGGAGATCCAGTCTCTCTCGCTCCAGAATGCATTGGACGGCAAGAACATTGCCGGAAAGGCTCAGACGGGGTCGGGCAAGACTGCTGCGTTTCTTGTGTCCATCCTCACGCGCTATCTGCGCACACCCGACCTCCGCGCCAGCAAGGGCGGATGTCCGCGCGCGCTCGTCATTGCGCCGACACGCGAGCTGGTTATCCAGATATGCAAGGATGCCGATGCGATCGGCAAGTACTGCAATCTCCGTTCGCTGGCCGTTTACGGCGGCATGGACTATGAGCGCCAGAAGGCCGAACTTCAGGAGGCTCCTGTCGATCTGCTTGTTGCCACGCCGGGACGTCTCTTGGATTTCTGCAACCAGCATGTCATCGATCTTACCAAGGTCGATACTCTCGTCATTGATGAGGCGGACCGTATGCTCGACATGGGATTCATCCCGGACGTGCGCCGCATCATGGGACGTCTGCCGCCTAAGGACAAGCGTGCGACGATGCTTTATTCTGCAACGCTCACCGACAGCGTGATGGAACTCGCCTCGCAGTGGATGGATCAGCCGTTCAAGGCTGAGGTTGATAGCGGGCACAACGCCACGGACACCGTCCGTCAGGTGGTGTATGTTATCCGTTCCGAGGACAAGTTCAAGGTGCTCTTCAACCATATCGCCCTCCACCCGGAGGCACGCGCCATCGTGTTCTGCAACCGCAAGAACACGACCGAAGATGTGTACGAGTCACTCAAGCGTCGCGGAGTAACCTGTGAGATGCTTTCCGGTGACGTGAACCAGAACCGCCGTCTCAGGACGCTTGAGGATTTCCGTGAAGGCAAGATCAAGATTGTCGTTGCGACGGATGTTGCTGGACGTGGAATCCATGTTGACGACATTGACTATGTGATCAATTTCGACTTCCCATATGAGGCGGAGGATTATGTCCACCGCATTGGTCGTACGGGACGCGCCGGAAACACGGGTATCGCGATTTCATTCGCTGATGAGGATGAGTCGTTCGCGATTCCCGAGATTGAGGAGTACATCAAGGAGCCTCTGAAGTGTACGCTTCTTCAGGATGACGATCCGCTTCTCAAGCCGCTCGACAAGCTTGCCCGCGGCGAGAAGGCCGAGCTCAAGCCTGTGGATGAAGCCGCCAAGGCGGCGGTCGATGCTCGCGAAGCCGTCACCGAGGAACAGAAGGAGGCCGCCGCCGCCCTTGTCGGAGCCCGTGAGGGCATGGTTGTGAAGAACGCCGCCGGCAAGGAGGGTATAATCGCAATCAAGGAGGATGAGCCGCTTCAGCGCAAGATGCCCACCTTCGAGAATGCGCTTGAACCCAAGAAGGTCGTTGACGAATCCGATGCATACTCGAAGCCTGTCGAGCAGAAGACCCGCTACGAGGAGTGGACCGTCTGATGTATGGATTTTGCGGTGTATAGCGCTGGTGGAAGCCCAAATGAGAAATTTTTAAAAAGGTGGTTGAAGTCGTAACTGCGTTATGGTATAATGTGCGGCGTTTTACCCTTAGTGGCGAGAGTAGCTCAATTGGTAGAGCATCAGATTGTGATTCTGAGGGTTGCGGGATCGTACCCCGTCTCTTGCCCCAAATTAACTGGCGTCTATGAAAGGACGCCTTTTTTTGTATAAAGAAAGGAACAGTCATGAACTTGTCTCGTAGAGGATTCATCGGTGGAATCGCGGCGGCATCCGCACCGTTTTTTGTTGGAGGGTGCAAATCCGGCAGTTTGCCTCCACGTCGCATATCGCCAAATGCAAAGGTCAATGTGGCCATTATCGGCTGCGGTCTGATCGCCAAGAGCACGAACGTGCCAGGGTTTCTCAAGGATCCGCGTTGCCGTGTAACGATTGCGTGCGACATAGTCAAGATGGCTCCCAACTATTTCTATGGTAAGCGTGGCGGCAATTTTGGCGCAGAGGGTCTTACGAACAAGGATGGGTCCGTCCGTCGCGACGTGTGTGGCTCCACTGTCATCAAGAACATGGTGGATAAGTTCTATGGCGACAAGGCGTGCCGCGAGGTGTTC
>JAGBFY010000500.1 GCA_017936245.1 Kiritimatiellia bacterium | reverse complement strand
CCAGTTCGTCCGCAGACTCCACGAGAAAAGCGTCAGCGAACTTGACCTTCTTTCCTCTTGCCTTCAGCTGAAGGAAGAGGTTGTCCATGCGTATCAGGTCCCGCAGTCCAGGCCCAGGGAATCCTTCGCAGTGCCGCCCCATGTGCTGAGAGGCGTTCACGCCTGTGAACATGGTGGTCTGGCCGGTTGCGGACTGAGGAAGCCCGTCGACGCCGAGATTGGCGTCGATCGGGACGCAGTGCCGCTGCATGAGTCGGCAGAGGGCCGGACAGACTTCGGGATTTACCGGGTTGTCGGCCGCCGGCGGCTTCAAGCCGACGCCGTCAATGAAGAGAAAGGCTATCTTCACAGACCGTAGGACTTCATTTCCTTCTGGAGTTCCTTGAGGGAGACATCGTCATCCTTGGCCTTTTCGAGAGCGGCCTTGTAGAGGGGCTTTGCCTTCTCCGTGAAATCGGACTTCGACTTAGCGTCGCCATCTTCACCGGAGAGGGTTGCGCAGCGCATGTAGTTCTTGGCGGCGACCCATTCGCGCGAATATACAACGCCGTTTGCCGGATCTGAATCCTCGAAGTCCTTCATCACGTCAGAAAGCATGTATTCGATGAACACGAGAAGCTGCTTGACCGCCTCTTTCTTCTGGCCTGCATCCATCGCCTTGTGTGCGCGGAGCTTTGCCGCCGTGCTCTTGCACCATTCCGGGGTGCGGCCTTCGATACCCTGGTCGAGCATGGCGATGGCTCCATCGTAGTCGCTGATGAGGAAGTAGCCGTCGAGACGGCGCTCGCGGAGCGAGTTCATCGCAGACTTGGAGAGGACTCCGCTATCAATCATCTTAGCGGAGAATGCGATAAGATCCTTGATGCGGCGGTCGGTATCGGCCTTGGGAGACTTAACGTCGCCAGCGAGACGGATGAACGCCTCCTCCGTGAGGAGCCCGATGAAATCATACGAAACCTTGGGTTCCATGCCCATGCTGATATAGGGGAAAGAATTGCCGAAACGGACAGTGAAGAACTTCTCGTCGGCAAGTTTGTTGAGCCTTGCGGAAGCTTCGTCGAGCGGAGCCTTGCGGAATTCGCGGCGAACCGTTTTCTGTGTTTCGCGGGTCATTTCAGTCGTCTGACGGATGGACCACAGATAGCGCACTCCTCCTGCGAGGACTGCTGATGCGACGATGAGCGAAACTGCGATCTTTACTGGCTTGTTCATGCTACATATCTCCTTAAAGATGTTTAGTGCGTATTATAGGGTGAAATCCGATTTGTCGCAAGCGAAAAACGACAAATCAGATATGTAATGCACCAGAAAAATTTCTGCATGTTTTTTTGCTATAATTCGCGCTGTTGAGGGATGGATAGGATGGTGTGTCGCCTATCTTGCGAAGCAGCAGACTTTCGTTTCTCATACTGTAATCTTCTTCCTGCTTTTGTTTGAAAGCGACGAGGAGATTGCAGATCTGTCAATGAAGCCAAGGAGGGATGACTATGTCAAGCCAACTTTTGACCAGTCTCAGTGATGCGTGCCAGGTTCATAGGCACGTTGTATACAATCAAAACCTTAACAATGGTGCCGGTGGGTTTGAGCGAGCCGGCAAACGTCATGCGATAGCTTCATTTTTCGGGACTTCCGACGCTAAGGCCAAGAACCAATTGACATTGACAAAGATAAAAGAGGCGTTGGCGACGGAAGTGGCTGAGGGCGGCCGCTTCCATGGGGCGAATGTGGTTACGAATGGTCTTTTCGCCGTTGTCGATGGAGATAAGCGTATCAACGCCCAAACGATATGTTCAATAATCGAGGGCTTCAGAAAGGAGGCTGAATGCGACCCTGCCGTCTTGCGCAGAAGGGAGGAGGCGTTTGAAAGGGAGTTTCTGAAGTGGGAGGGGGCCAGTCCTCAATTCAAGCAGCTGCTGTTGAGCCAACCGCTTGATTGCCGTATGCCGCTTCTTTCGGCTATGAAGGCGTTCGGCATGTCGAAGGACGTGTTTCTGCTCCGAAAACTCGTTTCTGTCAGAGACGCAGTTAAGGAGCTTCACTTTAACGGAAACATTTCGATGGAAAGCGTGTTTCGGGCGATAAAGGGTGAAAATGCCGAAATCCCCGAATGCATGAAGGGGATTGATGCGGATGCTGACATATCGGATGAAGTGCGAAACCATTTCATGAATGAGAGTGTGCGTGAGCTTGAAGGTTATCTTGACGGAGGGTTTTCAGTGTCACGCAAGATCGCTGGACAAAGGATAATGCTGAATGCCGGTATGTCGCCGAAGTCTACATATGAGATGGTGCGTCATCTTTCCAGGATCGATCTTTCTGAATTTGCCGATGAACAGCTGAAGGATCTGGCCACGCTGTCGTGGGTTGAGATGGACCGGCTGAATGCAATCGCCGGTTTTGAGATTGAAGGAGGTATGGCGCCGGATGATCTCTATGCGGCGATCATGACTCCTGATTCCGTCCAGAAAAGGCTTGTATCCTATCCCGAACTGGTGGCTGATGCTGATACATATAGACAGGCGAGAGATCTGATGGAGACGTTTGACAGGCAGGTCGACGGAATGATAAAGGCTGGCGCCACGAAAAATCTTAAGGCTTCCACCAAATGGATGCTGGAACGGTTTGTTTTCCAGGATATTGCCATGAAGGCCAGAAGTGCGGACGGCTTGCCGAATGTCCAGTCCTTCGGGGAGGGGCTGACGTTGAAGAGTAGATTTATCAGTTTCGCAGAGAACATGTTCGGCAGGTCTGCCATCCCGTGGAACATGCTGTGCCTTTCGCCAGAACTGCGTGTTCCGGTAATGGCGGCGATGGACGCCTATGGCGAATACCATAATCAGTATCTGTTGACAAGGCTGATCGCCAACGGAGAACGTGTAGGCAAGATATATCAGGAGGAAAGATCTTCTGATGATACGATGACAAAGGAGCAGGTTTTTCGCGCCGTCAATGGTGATGAGGTCCGGTTCTACCCGTTGATCCACGAAAATCCCGACTATTGGACCCAGACCTGCGACAATGAATATCTGGGGATCCTCAATGAGAAAGGTGTGAATTTGGACGATGCCCCCAGCAGGTATAAGCGTAAACTTTTCATGGTCAATGACTTTATCCAGAGATACGCGCTCTCCAAGGAATATGTGATGGATATGGCTTTCCAGAAGGAGGAAACCGAGAGTGCGTCGTTTCGGTATACGGAGTTTGCGCCTGTGAACGCTCCGCTGGTTGTCAATGATCTGGGAGGAGGCGTTGCGGAAGCCGTCAAGCAGTTCGAAAAGGATTTTGACAGGGTTAAGGTCGGCAGATATGAGGTTAAATTCAATATGCCGAACGGCGATGTAGTAAGCTTCCGTAAAACGGATGAAACCAAGGAGCTGACGAAAAAAGTGACGGCAGGTGTCAAGGATACGGTCCTTCGCATTTGCGGAACGGCGCATTCCTCTCAGGCGGAAGTCATACTGATGGTTCTCTCCCAGGCGTTGGAACAGGATCTGTATGCAGCCTTTACTGCTTTTGAGTGCGATCCGGCAAATGCTGCCGGCGGAATTTCAAAAAGCTTTTCAATAACCCGAAATGAGCTTGATGGATCGGTGTCGGTGCGGGTGACCGACATGGGAAATTCCGCATTGAAATACGATTGGAGTTTAAAGATCAATGTCGACGGCACTCAAGAGGTGTCGGATCTGGTATTCTCACGCAACCGTTCGATCGATGCGCCCTGGGCTGATTGATTTGCCGTAGGAGCCGAATCATGGTATCATACACGCAATTTTTTGCAACGAGGAGAATAGAGAAAATGAAACAAGTCGGAGTTGGAATCCTTGGATTCGGCACGGTCGGCGCTGGTGTGGCGCAGGGCCTTCTTGAGCATCGCGCAGTGATGGCTGAGCGTCTGGGCGTGGATATCGTCCTGAGGAAGATCGCAGATCTCGACATCACACCCGACCGCGGCGTGGCGGTTCCTGAAGGTACGCTCACGACTGACGCCGCATCCGTAATCTCCGATGATTCGATCGCCATTGTGGTTGAAACGATCGGCGGCACCGGAATCGCGAAGAAGCT
>JAGBFY010000499.1 GCA_017936245.1 Kiritimatiellia bacterium | reverse complement strand
TATCCGTCTCGGATGAGGTGCAGGAGATTGCACGTGCTGCGGGCGGAACGATTCTCGCGTCGGATCTGCTTACGCGGAATCTCTTCCATGCCGGAACGTTCGTGCTTGAGACACTGTCCGCGCCTCGCGAAAAGCTCTACGCCACCACCGTTGAGGTGTCTGGTCTTGGCGTCATGATGCGCGGTGCGCCCGGTCTCGGAAAATCCGAGACGGCGCTTGGTCTCATCAAGCACGGCAACGCGCTTGTCGCGGACGACCTGACGTGCCTGCGCAAGGATGTGGCGAATAACGTTCTCTATGCATCGGCGTCCCCCGCCACGCGAAACTACATGGAGATCCGCGGAATCGGAATCATTCATGTGCCGAGCGTGTTCGGCGTGACTGCGGTGCGCGAAGAGAAGCGTCTTGATCTCGTCATCACGTTCAAACATATGGAGGACGTAAATGGCGAGCTCGACCGCGCCGGAGAGGATCGCCTTACGTGCGACATTCTCGGGGTGAAGGTTGCGGAGATTGTCATTCCCGTGTCTGCGGGACGCGATCTTGTGAACCTTGTCGAAACGGCCACACAGCAGCATAAGCTGCGTACCGCCGGCTACGATGCGGCGAAAGAATTGGATGAACAGCTTAAAAGGAGGGCACTCGCATGAAGGAGACACGCGAGTTTACGTTGATCAACAAATACGGATTGCATGTGCGTCCGGCGGGTCTTTTTGCAAAGATCGCTTCCCGCTATGACGCCGACGTGCAGGTGGAGAAGGACGGCAATGTCGTCTCCGGCAAGTCCATAATGGCGCTCATGACGCTCGAGGCCGTGAACGGAACGGTTCTCAAGGTCACGGCAGACGGACCGCAGGCCAAGGATGTCCTTGACGATCTTGAAGGGCTTGTATCCCGCAAGTTCGACATTCCCGACGAGCAGTGAGCGACGCACCGGCAGACAGCAGAAGAATGGTCACCGTTTCAGGTACGGCGACAAGCCGGGGTTTTGTCTCCGGTACGGTTTTCCTGTATGCCGGGGAGCATGATGTCGTTCTGCCCGAATATACGATACCTGAATCAAAGGTAGGCGCTGAACTTGCCCGCTATCGCGAGGCGCGCGCCGAGACGCGCCGGCAGCTTGAAGGTGTCGTAGCGGATGTGTCGTCCCGTGTGGCGAGCGCGGAGGCGGACATCTTCAGGAACCATCTTGTGATGCTCGAGGATGAGGTGATCATCTCGTCTGTAGAGAACGCCATTCGGGATGAACGTCTTAATGCAGAGGCCGCAATCCACAGGGTCTCGGATTCCTTCCGCAAGACATTCGAGCGGATGAACGATCCCTATCTGCGCGAACGCGCCCGTGACCTGGATGATGTGGAGCGGCGCATCATGCGCGTGCTTGCCGGTCGCGCCGAGACTGCTCTTACCCAGATAACGAGTCCAGTAATCGTTGTTGCGGATGATTTGACTCCATCCGAAACGGTAACGCTTCCGCGCAAGTTCATCCTTGGCTTTGCCACAAACCACGGTTCTGCCACCAGCCATGTGGCTCTGCTTGCGCGAGCGATGGGCATACCTGCTGTGACAGGCCTTGGGGATATCACATCTCGCGTGCAGGCCGGAGACAGGATTCTCCTGGACGGCACGCACGGCGAGGTGACCGTAAACCCCGACCGCAACACGCGTGAGCAGTTCGCCCGTCTCATCTGGCGCGAACGTGAATTGATGGCGGCGCTTGAGGAGTCGCGTCTTCAGCCGGAGCGCGGGCTGAATGTGAAGCTTCTCGCAAACGTGCAGCCGGGCGTTCCGTTCGGATCGCTTGCCGCCTTTGGCGCAGAGGGCATGGGGCTTTACAGAAGCGAGTATCTCTGGCTTGGCGGAGCTGATGAGCCCACGGAGAACGTGCAGACCACCGCGTACACCGAGGCGGTGAAGGCTGCCGCTTCGCTTGGTTCCGAAGCGCGTGTGGTAATCCGTGTTCTCGACATTGGTGGCGATAAGATGATGAAGGGAGCTGCCGCCCGCGAACCCAATCCCTTCCTTGGAAACAGGTCGATTAGGTTTCTCCTTTCACGTAAGGATATATTCCGTACGCAGCTGCGCGCCATCCTGAAGGCCAGTGCGAACGGGAATGCCGCAATCCTTTATCCGATGGTTGCCACGATTGAGGAGCTCCGTCAGGCGAATGCGGAGCTTCGCACGGCGATGGAGCAGCTTCGCATGGCGGGCATACCGTTCGACGAAAGGATTCCGGTTGGATGCATGATTGAGATCCCGTCGGCCGCTCTCAATGCAGATCTCTTCGCAAAGGAGGTCTCATTCTTCTCGATCGGCACGAACGACCTTGTCCAGTACGTGATGGCGGCGGACCGCGGAAACGAGCAGGTGTCGTACCTGTATCAGCCTACGAACCCTGCCGTAATCAAGCTTGTGGACATGGCGGCGCAGGCCGCTGCAAAGGCGGGCATATCCTGCTCGGTCTGCGGTGAATCTGCGAGCGATCCTGTTCTTGCTTCGCTGTGGGCTGCACTTGGGGTTACGGGTCTTTCCATGAGCGCCGGATACATTCCTGCGATTCGCAAGGTTCTGCGTTCGATTGAGCCGTCTGATGCCGATGCGTTGGCAACGGAGGTGCGTGAATTGTGCTCAACCGCAGGCGCGAATGAGATATACGCGCACGTGCGTGATTTTCTTGTAAGGCGAATTCCTGATCTTGAGGATATTCAGGCGTTCTTCGCCCCGTCCGGAACAGAAAGATGACATCATGGAGGTGCATATGCCGACGCGTACCGTAAAGAGGAAAACAGGGGGCAGAAAGCCTCGTATCCTGATAGTCACCCCGGAGATTACGTATCTGCCCGAAGGCATGGGG
>JAGBFY010000498.1 GCA_017936245.1 Kiritimatiellia bacterium | reverse complement strand
TGTAGCCACCGACAGCACTCCTGCAAGCGTACGCTTGGCGGTTGAAGGCGTAAAACCATTGCTGTCATCATCGCCCTTCGTCGGATTGGGATTCACATACCAATTTGGATCAACGATACCAGATATCTCTCCGATACCGATTCCCGGCTGATACACATACTCACCATTGTCGAGAAGATTTGTCACACCATTCACTACAATTCCGTAGTGACGGATCGCATCGGCGCTGCGGGATATGCGCACCTCGCCATCCACAACCACATAGTCGCCCCGGGCGCAACCGTCGACCGTATAGTTGTCGCTGTCCAGATCCACCTTCACCCCATACTTCTGCGTATCGGCCATCTGGCACGCGCCCGCCGCCACCCGCTCACCGGAAAGGTCAATATCGTTGCCGCAGTAGTCCTTGAGCACGAATCCCGGCGGCAGATCAACGATACGTTCGGTGGTGAGATAGCGAGTTTCACCGGCACCCAAAACATCGGAGTTTTTCAGAGGACGGAAATCGCCGGATTCGGGATCCACCAACTGAAGCGGACACGCAGTACTGTAGTCTTTCCCTTTCGAAGCGTAAACATTCGACTCTATGACGCCAACGCTGTTGGTTTCATCTTTGGTTTGTCCGAGAAAAAGGCAATTACGGTAATCGGAAGACTTCATCTGCGGATCTTTATTGCCATAGAACGTGCAGTTGCAAAACTTGCTCGCACTCTCTAATGTAGTGTAATTACCGTGGGACAAATCACATCCCGTTACAACCGAACAAACCGCATGCGAAAGGTAAAATGCCGCCGAACCCGTATATGCTTTACAATTTGAAATCTCACACCCGATAAATGTGCCGCCGTATGCAGCACCGCCATATCGCCTTGTTACCGCGTTGGATATCACGCAGTTTATGACATAGAAATCTTGAGAAGCCCCCGATGTGGCACTGACAGAAACTGCACCTCCGCAATAATACGCAGAAGTTGTCTCCACCTTAAACGTCGCACTGTCACGGATGGTAAATCCTGTAAGCGTAGAGCCATTTCCTGCTGATGCTACTCGAATGCATCGTATCGCATCAGCTCCAGCGCCTCCATTATCCAGCATTCCGACAATATGCGTTTCCTCTTTGCTTTCGGTTGCAACAATATTCAGCTTTTTGTAGATATATACGCGATTGCGAGTTATTGCCGTACCATTCGTGTCTGTCTCTTCATAAAAATTCTGATTGTACGTCCCGGGAAGTACCTTGATGGTATCGCCGCTTAAAGTTGTTTCGGCATCAATGGCTTCCTGAATCGTGCCGAAAGCAGTTTCGGGGGACTTGCCGTCCATCTCGGCTTTTCCGTAGTTGTCGTCATCCACATACCAGATGTTGGCGGCCGTTTCTCCGAACAAAGGCAGTCCCGTCAATGCAGAAACCGCAATAAAGGACAATGTGCCCAAGCGCGTGTAAAAACTTTGCCGACTGTTTCTTTTTGCTTTGAACATAACCATGTCTCCTTTAAAATTATTTGATATCAGGCGTGGGAGCCGGAACCTTGCCGGAGAGAATATCCTCCCTAAGTTTCTTTCGCGCTTCGATGCTGCGGGTGATTTCGGGATCCTGAGGATAATCAAGCTGATGTTTCGCCGGCGCCAACGATTTTGTATTTTTCTGATTCACGAAGTCATGATTCAAAACCCCGGTAACGTCGATATTTGCGATAACCGGGCCGTCCGCGGTCATGGTGATCCACATGACATGATCAAGTTCTCCGTAGGCGCGTCCAAAAAGAACGCTACGCTTGTCCATGTCCTTTCCGGCAAGTCCGCCGCCGGCCGCGCCCCCTGCCGTGCCCAGCACGTAATAGTCGCGTCCGTGGCGCTTTACATGCAGGTAGTGGTGCCAATCGCCCGCAAACACCGTATACTTGCGGTCTTTCAGATTCTTAAGTTCAAAATCCAACCACTTTTCCGATACCCATGCGGCGGGATGATGCATGAAGATGAAGGTCCAGCGGACATTCGCGTGTTTCTCAAGCGTCGATTTAAACCATGCGTATTGAGCATCCGCAACAGGATTCCGCACATTTTCATTCACCTTTAAATCGCATGAATTGAGAGCGACAAAAAGACAGTTGCGGTAGACGAAACTGTAATATGTGTCTTTCCCCCAGTTCTCCTTCCACACCTTGGTGGAGTCTTCATTTCTGCAGATATCGTGATTGCCGACAACATAGTAGAACGGCGGCACGATCTTATCGAGATCGGCTTTTAGTTCGCGATGCTGCTGACGGATGGAAGCTTCGTCGAGCCAGCCGTACGGAATCAGATCCCCGATGGACATGACAAAGTTGGGACGAAGAAGATTGACGACACGGATCGCATTCGTAAATCCGCCACGGAAATCCGTATGATAGTCTTTCGCCCGGTAATCTGCGCCAAAGCGATCCGGGATTATCGCAAATCTGAATTCCGAGGAATCCTCAAGATAATTCGAATGCGTGTACGGCTTAGGCTCCGCAAAAGCGGCTAGTACCGACATCATCGATGCCATGACTGCTATCTTCTTCAACTTATGCATTTTACACCTTTTTTATGTAAAGTACTCCCAATCAATTGGCTATTGAAGCACAATTGCCTATCCAAAACAATTACCCTTTTGGGTAAGAGCGGATAAAACGCCATGCGTGTTATAATATCCGCCAAATGAAGTTTTTGCTTACACTTTGCATCACAATGTTAGCGGGCGGCATTGCCGCAAAACCTCTGTGGGAAACCTACCCGGTTGTCATAGACGGCATAGTCAAGTCGGTAAGACACGATGATCTTGACATCGACTGGTATCGTGCAGAACTTGAAACGCCGTCGAACACACTTAAAGTGGCGATTGCCGCTAATGCAATACCGTACGATAAGCTTTACGCTACAATTGACGCGAAAGTGCGTGTTACCGGAAACATGTGGAAATATGCTAATGTTTTCCACAGCAGGTACAATATGTTAGAAACCGTCAAGCCGTTCGAGATTCTTGAACCTCCACCGAAAGACCCATTTACAGCGGTTCTGTTTAAAGACCGGCAAAGCACACCTACCGGACACAGACATCGCTTCTCGGGCATTGCGATTGCAACCTGCAACGGTAAAATCTATATCAGGAAAGACTACCGCAACCTTATAGAGGCTTTTCTCGCGAAAGATCAGCCTGTGCCGCCCATTGGTTCTGCCGTTACCGTAGTCGGTTTCCCCGTGCGCGTAATGCGGCGCTACATATTCCGCGAATCGCTTCTGCGCATCGACGCACCTCCGATTCCGTCGGACACACCGGAAATTACAGATGTCGATGTAGAGGAGCTGTTTACCGTTTCAAACAGCACCCCAAAAGTTTCTTGGCTGTTCAACGGCAAGGTTATCCGTATCAGAGGAACCGCGATTTCGGGATACACCGAAGAAATCGATTCGATGCTTCTGAAATGCGAAAAGCGCACCATCCGCATCAACATGGATTTTCCCGGCGGATACAGGAACGACATTGCGCCCGGCTCAAAAATCGAAGTGACGGGAATGTGTCTTCACGACTTCGATGATCATCCGCTTGACACGATCATTCCGCGTTTCCGCGGCATAGTTGTTCTGCCGCGCTCCGCCGACGACATCAGAATACTCGCCGCGCATTCATGGTGGAGAGCGGCGCGTTTTGCGATCATAACGGTGCTGCTCGTACTCATTATCGTTGTTATTCTCATTCACAACCGGATACTTAAGGCGTTGGCGTCACGAAAAGGCAGGGAACTCTACAACGAACAGATCGACCACGCCAAGACAGAACTGAAAGTCGAGGAACGTACCCGGCTCGC
>JAGBFY010000497.1 GCA_017936245.1 Kiritimatiellia bacterium | reverse complement strand
TCCTTCATCGCCTCATGATGCCAAGGCATCCGTCGTACGCCCGTATACGCTTAGCAAGAAATCTCGCTATCTCGTTTACGTTGCAATTCTCTTTAACTTCCAACTTCCGTTTTTCAAAGATCAACCGTCGCGTCCCGTCCGGGCGTCGCCCTAAGTGGCGCAACGGGTGAATAAGATATCAAAACAGGGTTTGCGATGCAAGCGGTTTTTTGAAAAAATTTTCATGTTTTTTCTGACACCCGGAAACCCCTTGTTTTTCGGGGGTTTTTGAAACATAAGTTAGTGTCAGGAAACACGGTTTTCCGCCTTGATGGCGCTCGTTCACCCAAAAGCACCTCAAAAACACCCCGAAACGCCCCTCCGAACACTCCAAAAACCACTCCACTTCAAGGCCACGCCCCATGCAAACGGCCCGGCGGACCTATCAAGCCATCACACCCATATAAGCCAGGCCATCCAAAATCATTGAATCAGCGTACACCGACCGCAATTATCCAGCAAAAACATAAATGGACTACAGAGGAGATGCTACGATCCTTGTCTGGATTGCACAGTTCTTTTTTTTTTTCTCGTGCAATGTGCAGTAGTGGGACGAAAGTTTTGGCTACCGCTTGGGCTAAAAGCACTACTTTGCGCTGGACGAGAGAACTTCGCAACCGTCTTTCGTCACCAACACAAGATCTTCTATCCTGACGCCAAGTTCACCCTCGATGTAGATGCCTGGCTCAATTGTGACAAGCATCCCCGGCTCAAGTACGGTTTCAGAACGTTTTGAGGCAACGGGGTGTTCATGTATGTCAAGTCCGACACCATGTCCGAGGGAATGTCCGAAGTATTTCCCGAACCCAGCCTTTGAAATGATCCTGCGGGCGACCGAATCCAGCTTCCTTCCTGTGATTCCCGGCCTCACGGCTTCAATCGCCGCCCTGTTCGCCATCAGGACAAGATCGTATATCTCGTTGTACTTCGTTCCTTGGATACCAGCTTCCGTACTTCTAACGCAACGTGTCATATCGGAACAATAGCCATCAAGCTTAACCCCCATGTCCACAAGGAGAGGCTCACCCTTCCGCCACACGGTATCATCAGGGACATGGTGACATTCGGCGGCATTTGCCCCTACACATACGATCGTATCAAAAGCCTCACCATCACCCAAGGCGTTCATCCACGCACGGATTATGCGCTGCATATCCTTCTCCGTCATTCCCGGCCTGAACTCCTTAAGGGCCTGTCCCCATATCCTGTCGTTCAATGCCTCTGCGGAGGCAAGCTTTGCGATTTCCGAAGGCGTCTTCACTGCCCGCAACATAAGCACATCTTTTTCTACATCTACAAACTTAGCCCGTTTTCCGAATGCCTTTTGCAGTTCCAGATATCTTGACGTAGGGACAGACCCTTCAAAAGCGACCTTGAATGGGCCTTTGGAAGGGATGAAATCACGTGGATTAAAGCGCGAAATATCACAGACTTTGAGCCATGGCGCCTCTCGTTTCGCCGCCGGAACATACCTGAAATCCGTGAAGAACACAGGCTTCTGGAATGTGGGGACAGACCCTGCAGCCCCGGCTAACGTGGGGACAGACCCTACTACGCAAAGAATTCCGTTGTCGCAACCGAAGCCGACCAGACCCTTCTGGTTTGTTTCGTCCTGAATCAGGGCAACCGATATGTGACGGCGACGAAGTTTTGCCGAAAATGAGGCGAGACGGTCGGCAAACGGATTTTGCGGTATATTCTTCTTCATGTTCATGCCCGGGGATGGTATTTCCTGTGGATATCCCCTAAACGGGACTGATCCACATGAGTATAGACTTGTGTTGTGGAAATCGATGAATGACCAAGCATCTCCTGTATTGCTCGGATATCCGCACCATGTGCGAGAAGATGCGAAGCAAAACAATGCCGCAGGACATGGGGTGAAACTACCGAAGGATCAAGTCCGGCGGCTGCGGCCCGTTGCTTCAATATCTTGAATACGCCCATGCGGGTGAACTTCTTTCCAAGACGCGTCAGGAAAAGATGCCGTTCCGCGTTATCGCCCCTCCAGAACGTCCCCCTTGCGGATGAGAGGTACCTAACAATCGCATCACCCGCCGCATGTCCAATCGGAACTATGCGGTCTTTCGAACCCTTGCCGGTGCAGCGCACAAGCTCCGCTCCATCCGGAAACGACTCAAGCGTAAGATCGCACAGTTCGCTGACGCGGAGACCACATCCGTACAGGAGTTCGAGTATGGCACGATCGCGCAGGTCTCTCGGATCCATACCATTCACCGAATCCACAAGACGCTGAATCGCCTCCTCCGGCAGTATCTTCGGCAGAACCAGTCCCTTCTTGGGAGCCTCAAGTCCCTCCCTCGGATCAACGGCGATCAGGCGCATCGACTTGAGATGCGCAAAAAACTCCTTGATTGAAGTGAAGGCACGGGCGCGCGACGATGCGCGTTTGGACTCCTGACGGAGAACGTCAAGATAGGATGTCATGTCTGCACGCGATGCGGCGGCGGCATCCTCTATGCCGCGCCTGCGCAAAAAACGAACGAGGGCCCGCACATCGCGCAGGTATGCCTCCTGCGTCTTTTCGGCGAGCCCACGTTCCAGCGCGAGCGCGGCGGCGAACGAATCAACCGCTTCTGCGAATCCTATCACGCCCATGCCAAGGCCGCTCAGCAGCGACCTTTGGATTTGAGGAACTTGAACGATGCGTCGATGGTGGAGAGAGAGTCCTCGTGCTTCTCGCACTCGACCACGTACCACTTCACGCCATCAGCGTCGGAAGTCTTGAAAAGCTTGTCCCAGTCAACGCCAGGAACGGTGCGCCCGTCATTGAACTTTCCGGGCTGACCGAGAATCGCATCAAACTTGTCCGCCCATGTACGCTTGTGATCTGCGGAATAAACGCACCCATTCTCCTTGGCGTGAAGCGTAGGGCTACGGTGCGGATACTTCACGTACTGTTCACACGGATCGTAACCGGCGGCGGTCGTCCAACCGACATCCTGCTCCATGCACACATTCTGCGGAGTGTTCTTGAAGAAGTAATCCCAAACGGTCGTACCATCGGAAAGCTTCATCTGAAACTCCCAGGAATGGTTGTGGAAACCAATTTTGCATCCGAACTTGGCGGCATCCTCGGCTGCCTTTGCGTAATATTCAGTAAGATACTTCCACCAATCATCCTTTACGCCTGTCGTAGAATTCCACGACGTTCCAGCCGGACGATTGCCGCCGCCAGGGCAGATGATGAGGTTGTTGCCGAACGCGAGGTTGAATTCACAGGTTTCCTTCACCTTATCCGGTCCAAATGCATCCTTGCCGACATGGGTTCCGCACGCGACAAGTCCGTTGGACTTGAGCATCCTGTCGAGGGACTTTGCATCCAAGCCGTAGTAACCGGCCATTTCCACTCCCTTGTAGCCGATTCTTGCGACCTCTTCAAGAGCCTTCTCCGGGCCGACGCCACCGGTGAACTTGCCGTCTTTCTGACATTTGCCCATAATGTAGGTGCGAATGGAGTAGAGCTGCACCGCAACCTGAGCCTTGGGTACGCAACAGAAGGAACAGCATCCGGGAAGCGCCATCGCAGAAGCGGAAGCGAGTGCTGAACCAAGAAACGAACGACGATTCATCTGCATTGTTTTAATCCTTTACTTTTTTTTAATCAATTGACAGAGTCGAGGGCTTCCTTGACGGCCTTGCCGAAAGCCTTGGACATGGACATCATGCCGAGGTCATTCGGATGGCATCCGTCAACAGTGCCCTCACGATCACCTGTGTACATATCCGTTTTCGGAAGATACACAAGGTTCTTCCAGCCTTCGGCGATAAGCTTCTCGTAAAGTTTCTTTATGAACCTGTCCTTTGCATTCGGGCCATTGCAGAACACATCGCACTGCTCCGCCATCACAATCGGAACTCCAGGACGCTTCGCACGAAGATTGCGGATGAACGGCTCGTAGCGTGTGCGAACGACAACACCTTCCGGTCCGGCCTTCACTCCCTTCAAGTCGGCCTCGCTCTTGGCATTGCCGTCCCTTACACCGCCCATGTTCCAAAGACAATCCAACACATAGCAGCTGGCATCGATGGCGGCAAGGTGCTCGCTCATCTCAAACTCCATTCGGCCGGAACCCGAGAAGCCAAGGTTGCATATCGGCACATCGAGATCTCGGCCGACGATGGATGGGAATGCAAGACCGGGACGCGATGCGCATCCGCCGTGCGTGATGGAGGTGCCGTAAAAAACCACAGGCTTGTTGATTCCGCTCTTGCGCGGAGGAAGCGCCTTGACCTCTGCTTTCTTGTCGATACCGAGTGTAAAAGAAGCAATACCATTGTAGAGAGGAAGATTTACAAGGCACTGCATGCCAGGCTTCCATGAAATCGTCAGGTTGCCGCCCGTCTTAGCGCTCCGAATCCTGCCCTGCTTGACAAACCTCCATTTGCCATCGCCGTCAGAAGCATAGATATCAATGCCCGAAACTCCAGTGGACGGCATGTGATCCATTGCAAGAGACTCTTTAATCGGCTTCCACTTGAAATGGAGCGTCCTGGAGTTCGTGCTGAAGCGGAACTGGAGACCGGATGAATGGTTCTTCATGCCGCGGACTCCGCCATTCACATTTTCCGTTACATTCGACGGCAGTCGATCATAATATGCGCTTGTGTTGCTGAAGTACTTGCCTTCCAACGGCAGAAACTTTCCATCAATCCACTTGATGCCGTTTGTATCCACCACAGCCGACTGGATCGCCATGCGCGGATCGAACTTCGCCACCGAATTTTCCTGGGCGCAAGCAACACCCACCGTCATTGCCGCAAGAACGGCCAAAATCTTATTTGTTTTCATGTTGCGCATTATACCATTTCTCCATGCGAAATCAAACGTTACAAATTGATTTAGCAATAAAAAAAAACGTCAGCAAATACCATGCCGCTAAGCACATTTGCCGACCTTTAGCAATCTGGTGGGCGCGGGGGGACTTGAACCCCCACTCCTTTCGGAACTGGAACCTAAATCCAGCGTGTCTGCCATTTCACCACGCGCCCGGAAAAAATGCAGACCGACGAATCCAATGAAGGAAACGCCGGCCAGCGATAAAGGGAGCTTATCCCTTACTTGGCCTCAGCGGCCGTCTCCTCGACAGCGGGAGCCTCTTCGTCCTTGATCTCTTCGACGCAGACCCACTGCAGAAGCACCATCTTTGCTGCATCGCCCTTGCGGGTGAAGAGCTTGAGGATGCGCGTGTAACCGCCGTTGCGGCCTTCAAGGCCTGGAACGATCTTGTCGAACAGCTTCTTGACGGCCTTAGGCTGGGTAAGACGGGAAGCAGCGAGACGGCGGGCGGCAAGATCCCCCTTGCGGGCGATTGTGACGAGCTTCTCAGCAAGCTTGCGGGCTTCCTTGGCCTTGGGCAGGGTGGTCTTGATGGTTTCGGCGAGGATCAGGTTCGTGACCATGTTCCTCATCATCATGTCGCGGTGCTCTTTTGAGCGACCGAATTTCTTTACGACTCTCTGGTGACGCATTGTAAGTGTCTCCTGAAATTATTTCTTGGATTCAAGCAGATCGGCATCGAACTTGTAGCCGAGGCACAGACCCAGCTCTTTGAGCTTGTCCTTGATCTCGGTAAGCGACTTCTTGCCGAAGTTGCGGTACTTGAGCATATCAGCTTCGGTCTTGGAGACGAGCTCTCCGACCGTCGCGAGGTTCGCGTTGTTGAGGCAGTTTGCCGCACGAACCGAAAGCTCGATCTCATTGACGGACATATTGAGGAGCTTGCGCAGACGCTCACGTTCGTCAGCACCCTTGCTGTCGCTATCCTCAAACTCAAGGATTTCCTCTTCCGCATAGTCGACAAAGACATCGAGGTGGCGGCGAAGAACCGCAGCAGCGGTCTTGAGCGCATCATCCGGAGACACACGACCATCAGTCCAGATGTCGAGGATGAGCTTTTCATAGTCCGTACGCTGTCCCACGCGAGTGTTCTCCACGAGGAAGTTGACGCGGGTAACAGGTGAAAAGATGGAATCGATTGCAATGCGACCGATCTCCTGCTCAGGAGTCTTGTTGGCGTCTGCCAAGCAGAACCCACGGCCTGTCTTGAGTTCGCATTCGAGCTCAAGCGAACCATCATCCTCAAGCGTGCAGATCACCTGACGCGGATTGAGAACCTCGATGGAGTTCGCTTCGGCGAAATCGCCTGCATAGACCGTGCAAGGCCCCTTCTTCTTGAGGGAAATCGTGGACAATTCACGAGTGAACGACTTTAGAAGGACGCGCTTGAGGTTAAGGATGATGTCTGTCACATCCTCCGCGCACCCCTTGATCGTAGAGAATTCGTGATGAACGCCGGCGATTTTCACGCTGGAGATCGCACAACCTTCGATCGAGGAGAGAAGAACGCGACGGAGAGAGTTTCCAATCGTACGCGCATAGCCGATTTCAAACGGCTCGGCGACGAAGCGGGCATACGTCCCAGTGGCGTTGCCTTCCTTCTTCTCTATGTTGTGCGGCATTTCAAAACGACTCAAACGGATCGGCATATTAAACCTCCTTTGAGAAAACGGAAAAAACGGTTGTCCAGCTTATCAGCGGCTGTAAAGTTCGACGATGAGCTGCATCTCGGCGTTCTCGGGAATCTCCTCGCGGCCAGGAACACTCTGAAGCGTACCCTGCATCTTGGCTTCATCCCATGCGAGCCAGTTGACGACAGGCGACTTGTGGCTCTTGAGAGAATCCACTACGGAGACCATGTTGCGATCCTTCTCGCGGATGGAAACCGTATCGCCAGGATAGACGATTGCGCTCGGAACATTGCAGATCTTGCCGTTCACCGTGACATGACGATGGGTGACGAGCTGACGGGCACCAGCACGCGTCGGCGCAAGACCGAGACGATAGGCGACGTTGTCGAGACGGCACTCGCAGAGAGCGAGCATGATGTCACCAGTGACACCCGGCTTCGCCTTGGCGCGCTCGAAGAACAGACGGAACTGCTTCTCACGCATACCATAGATGGCCTTGACCTTCTGCTTCTCGCGAAGCTGCTGACCATATTCGGAAACTTTTTTGCGGCGCTTATTTGCACCGTGCTGTCCCGGCGGATTGGGACGACGCTCAAGAACCTTGTCTGGCCCGAAAATCGGTTCGCCGAAACGACGGGAAATCTTGGTACGAGGACCTGTATAGCGACCCATATTACACTCTCCTCCGTTTACGCGGACGGCACCCGTTGTGAGCGAGCGGCGTCGTGTCGGTAATCATCGTGACGCGAATGCCTGCTGCCTGAATCGCACGAACTGCGGATTCACGACCCTGACCTGCACCCTGCATGCGCACTTCGCATTCATGCATGCCCTTGGCGACTGCGGTACGGGCGGCATCCTGAGCCACCATCGTCGCGGCGAACGCCGTGGACTTGCGGGATCCCTTGAAGCCTGCCTTGCCGGCGGAACTCCAGGCGATGACACCGCCGCGGGCGTCGGCAATCGACACCTGCGTATTGTTAAACGTGCTACGGATGAAGGCGATTCCAGCGGGAATCGACTTGCCGGCACGAACCTTCTTCGCGGGTGCTCCGGCACCCTCGGCCGCCCCTTCGGCGGCATCAGAGGCAGCAATCGGCGCCGCTTCAGCGGCGACTTCGGGCTGCTGGAGTGTTTCTTCGCTCATTTGTTTCCTGTTTGTTCAAAAAAAGCGCTTATTTCTTGCCGGCGCGAATTGCGGCCGACGACGCTTTGCGATTACCCTTGCGCGTCTTCGCGTTGGTCTTCGTACGCTGTCCGCGCACAGGGAGACCCCTCTTGTGGCGGAGACCGCGATACGATCCAATCTGGATCAGACGGCGGATGTTCTGGGACACCTCACGGCGGAGGTCACCCTCAACGCGAT
>JAGBFY010000496.1 GCA_017936245.1 Kiritimatiellia bacterium | reverse complement strand
GGTCTGTTCAGCTACAATTCCTGGCTGTATGCGGTACTGTTCATGGTACTCATCGTGTTCTTCTCCTACTTCTATATCGCAATCTCCTTCAACCCTGTAGAAGTTGCGAATAACCTGAAGAAGAACGGCGGCTTTATCCCGGGCATCCGTCCCGGCAAGCCGACTGCGGACTATATCACTAAGGTACTCAACAAGGTCACGCTCATGGGCGCGTTCTTCCTGGGTATCGTCGCAGTGATTCCGCTCGTTGCTAACCTCATCTCGGGCAACCAGATGACCGGTATCGCTTTCGCAGGTACCTCCATCATCATCGTTGTCGGTGTCGCTACGGAGACCGCTCACGAGATCGAGGCGCAGATGACCATGCGTCATTACAAGGGCTTTCTTGAATAAGCAGCACGCAATCCTTCCCGGGGCGGATGCAAAACTCCACCTTGGGACGGGGCGCGCAGCAAAACAATTTGGAGCAGATTTATGAAAATGATTTTCTTGGGCGCTCCCGGCGCCGGCAAAGGCACACAAGCCGAGATTGTTTCTGAAAAGTACGATGTCCCGGCGATTTCGACGGGCGCCATCATAAGAGAAGCAATCAAAAATCAGACCGAAATGGGCAAGACAGCCAAGCAGTACACCGATCAGGGCGCGCTTGTTCCGGATGATGTCGTGATCGGCATCATCAAGGAACGCCTCGCTCAGGACGATTGCAAGGACGGCTTCCTTCTGGACGGTTTCCCGAGAACGGTTCCCCAGGCAGAGGCACTCGAAGCGATGGGCGTTGAGATTGATCTTGTGGTCAACATCTTCGTTCCCGATGAAACAATCGTTGAGAGAATGTCCGGCAGACGCGTCTGTGCAGGATGCGGTGCGTCTTATCACACTGTCTTCAATCCGTCGAAGGACGGCGAAACCTGCGATAAGTGCGGCGAACCGCTCACGATCCGCAAGGACGACGCTCCCGAGGTGGTAAAGAGCAGACTCGTGACCTATCACGAACAGACCCAGCCGCTGGAGGACTTCTATGAAGCCCGCGGCAAGCTGGCTACCGTTGTAGGTCAGGAAAAGGTTGAGGACACTACCGCCCTCACCCTCGCTCTGATTGAAGAAAAAAAGCAAGGCAGATAAGAATCCATGATATCGGTAAAAAACAAAGATCAGATCAAGCTGATGAAGGAAGCCGGACGCATCACGGGCGAAGCGCTTGCGCTTGCCGGTGAAGCGGTAAAGCCCGGCGTGACAACCAAGCAGCTGGACAACATCATCCGTCATCACATCGAACGCTGCGGCGCAAAGCCCGGCTTTCTCGGATACGGAGGATTCCCCGGCAGCGCCTGCATCAGTGTCAATGATCAGGTTATTCACGGTATCCCCGGTTCCCGCGTACTCGAAGAAGGCGACATTGTCAAAATCGACACCGGCGCCGTCTATAAAGGCTTCAACGGCGACTCCGCCAACACCTTCGCCGTCGGCAGGGTGAGCGAGGAAGCAAAGAAACTCATCGAGGTCACAAAGGAAAGCTGCTTCCGCGGTATTGCGGAGGCGATGCCGGGCAATCGAATCGGAGACATCGGATCCGCCATCCAGTCCTACGTGGAGGCAAACGGCTTCTCGGTCGTGCGCCGCTATGTCGGACACGGCGTAGGCGAGGAGCTTCACGAATCGCCCGATGTACCGAATTTCGGCACAAAGGGGCGCGGCGTAAGACTCTGCACTGGTATGACCATCGCCATTGAGCCTATGGTCAACATCGGCAAGCCTGACGTATTCGAGCTTCCGGACAAATGGACGGTCGTAACCGCCGACGGTACGCTTTCTGCTCACTACGAGCACTCGATCGCGATCACCGACGAAGGACCGATCATCCTGACAAAGATTGATTAAACAGAATCCATTAAGGAGGGATTATTCTGCCGAAGGACGACGTTGTAGAATTCGAGGGTACGGTTATTGAGGCTCTGCCGAACGCCGTATTCAAGGTTCAGCTTCCCAATGGGCACATCATTACCGCTCATATCTCGGGCAAGCTTCGTATGAACTATATCAAGATTCTTCCCGGCGACAAGGTCACGGTTGAAGTAACCGTATACGACCTGACCAAGGGACGGATCACCTGGCGCGCGAAATAAGCGTCAGCCGCAAACGACACATAACCTGTGAGAAAGGCATGGTAACACAATGAAAGTAAAACCATCCGTTAAGAAGATCTGCGAAAAGTGCAAGATCATCAAGAGACATGGTCGTGTCATGGTCATCTGCGAGAATCCTAAGCACAAAAAAAGACAAGGCTAATAGACATCAGGGGCAGCGCATCAGCAATGCTCTGCTCGCTGGTTCTCGGATCTGCAATTGCATCCTTGGTCTCTTACGAGCGCGGGGAGTTTTCGACGTCGCGCTGGGTACC
>JAGBFY010000495.1 GCA_017936245.1 Kiritimatiellia bacterium | reverse complement strand
GAGAATTCCTACGGTCGCTGTCTTTCATTCCTCCTTGCAGCTCGCCAAGCGTAGCCATAGTTGGAGGTTTGAATGTGAATATTTTCATATTTTGTGTGAATGAAAACGTGTTGAAGTGCATCATACCATATAATTAAAGGAGACAATGGATACCTAAGTGGAAGTCTGGGAGGAAATATCTGTAAACGCCGAAAGCGGCGCGAAACGGCTTGTGGACGAATATGGAAAGCGTCTGTATGCTGTTGCGTATGTATTGTGCTCCGATAAGGCTGCCGCTGAGGATCTTGTGTTTCGGACATTGGCGCAGGCTGTTAGGAAAATATTTCAATATCGTCAAAATGCTCCGTTTTTCAGTTGGCTTTATGGAATAATGCTCAATTTCTACCGCATGGATATGCGTGGGAAGGGTGCAAAAGTTGTTTATTCAGATACGCTTCCCGATTCGCCTGATATGGTGGGCGATGGCGTTGAGGAAATGATGGCAAGGGCGGATGCACAGGTTTTGCGAGAAGCTTTGTGTCGCCTTGCCCCGATGTATAAGGAGGCAATCCTTTTACGCTATTTTGAAGATAGAAGCATTGCCGAAATGGCTGAAATACTTCAAGTTCCGCAAGGTACGGTGATGTCAAGGCTGCATAATGGCCGAGCTGCCTTGCACGATATTCTATTGTCTTTAGAGAAAGGAGATTACAGATGAATTGTCAGGAGTGCCGTGCATCTTTTGAACGGTTCCTTGATGGTGCGTTGAAATGCGGTGAGCAGCGAAAGGTTTCGTTGCATCTTTCGCGTTGCAGTGGGTGTCGCTCATATTTTGATAAGCGTCGCCGCAGCCATGCCGATGCATATCGCGCGATCAATGTTGCACTTTCGGATGAACATCTACCGGATGGATTTTCTGAAAGGTTTTGCGCATTCCTTATGCAGAAAAATGCCATACCGCAGAAGCACTGGGCGCTTGTGGGGATGTTCCGCAGAATCGCCGCCGTGCTTGCGGCTATGCTGCTCTTCGCAGGACTGTCGTATGCGGCGGCAGTCGCCGTAGACATATTGGGCGGCGATGAGGCGAATCAGAAGATTGCTGAAGACGAGGCATTAAAGGTGGCTGATTCTCAAACATTGGTTCCGGCGCCTGTAGCTATTCCGGCAATGGATGAGATTGTTTCAGACGAATCATTATCAGATGGGGCGGCAATTGCGTTGTCCGAACCCTATAATCAACCGACAGGAGGGAATGCAATGACAAAAAGAAAAGCGGCGGCAGCCGCGCTTTCGGTGGCGATGGCCGCCGCACCGCTCGCAGCGGCGGATGGTGAAGCCTACCAGTACATCATGTCCACTCCATATCCGGAGGCGAATGTGTATCACTCGTCGGCATCTGTGCCGACAATGCTTGATTCCGGTGCGCTCCGTGTCGCAGGCGTTGCAAAGGAGCTCGAGGCCCGGTCACGTTCAGGTACATCCTCTGTCGCAATAGCCTTAAATGCGTTGGAGTTCAAGACCTTCATAATCACAGTCAGGTAATTTAAAAAACTATCTTAAAAAGGAAAACGGAAATGAAAACAAAATCAATGATCTTTGGAGTTGCAGCTATCGCTTCATCGATGCTCATGGCGGCGGATACGCCTGAAGTTGAAAGTGTGGTAATGTCGCAGGCTCAATTCGGGCGCACGGTGACGGTTACATACAAGCTCAAGAATGCGCCTGCGGTTGTCACATTTGATGTGGAGACGAATACTCTTGCCGATGCTTCAGGCGAATGGGTATCTATCGGTGGCGAGGCAGTCTGCAACGCCAAGGGCGCGGTTTGGCGCAAGGTAACGGAGGCTGACGCCGACTCCGAAGTGAAATACACGATTACGTGGCGCCCCGACCTTTCGTGGGAAGGGCACAAGGTGTCTCTCACTGACGGCGGTGCACGCGCAGTAGTTACCGCTTGGGCACTTGACAATACTCCCGACTACATGGTGGTGGATCTTGCAGCAGCGAATACGGTACGCTATTATCCTGCCGTCGATTTCTTGCCAGGGTCTGAGATGGGACAGGAAGGCGCGGTCACCAACAATCCTTCCTACAAGACGTCGAAGCTGCTGATGCGCAAGATTATGGCCAGTGGCGTGGAATGGACGATGGGGTCGGCTTCTGGCGAAACCCAGCGTACTGACGCACGAGAGGCACCTCATGTGGTTTCGCTCACCAACAACTATTACATCGGTGTGTACGAGATTACGCAGGAACAGTGGGCTAATATAGCTGGGCGAGCGCGTGCCGCGTACTATGTTACAGATGGTGCGATGCGCCCCATGGAGAAGGTTACATACAACGAGATTCGCCTTTTGGTTGATGCGGAAGGTCATCAAAACACCACTTCTGGCATGGGCGCTACGGAAGAAGACATCGCCAACTATTCATGGCCGAAAGACCCGAATCCAAAATCCTACCTTGGCCTTCTTCGTGCGAAGACGGGGCTTGACTTCGATCTCCCAAGCGAGGCTCAGTGGGAATTTGCGGCGCGTGCAGGATATGGCTCTGGATTCTGGGGCGATGGTTCTGTCATCAATAACGCCAACTCAGACGACAACTTAAGTAAGCTTTCTCGTTACAAAGCCAATAGCCCAAACGATGCCACTGAAACATGGAATTCGTATTTGTTGACACCGGCGGAAGGTGGTACTGATATTGTGGGATCACATAAGCCAAACGCTTGGGGGCTTTATGATGTTTACGGAAACATTTATGAATGGTGTCTGGACTGGTTTGTGGAAAGCATAAGCAACAACGAGGGCAAGATTAACATCAATCCGAATTCGCCCTCATCTCCCCTGTCCAGCACTTCGACTAAACGCGTTATCCGCGGCGGAAGTTGGGGTCATTATGCGAGCGACTGCCGACCTGCGTTTCGCAATGGTCTTCCGCCAACGGATTGCCACAGTATTCTCGGCTTTCGTGTCGTTTGTACTGCCGGGTTGAAGTAGCCTGAGTTGTATGGGTAAGATCCAATGGGGTTAGGAGCCCCGCAAGAGGAGAAACCGTGAAATACATTGTCTTGATTACATGTTTCGTATCGCTGAATGTCGCATTCGCTAAGCCTCATTGGAAATACAAGTGGCCTACGGTCATTCCGTCCGTAGCCGATAGGGCTGAATTCGATCCGGAGAAAAAGGTTGTGATCGATGCATCCTTGAAAGTCTTTGTGGAATGCGCCGAACATCCATCTGCCGCCGACTGGGTTAAGGTTAAGATATCTGCCTGGTTCGGCGGACAGAAGCCATCCATCGTAGTGACTCCCTACACGGACGTGTTGATGCCCGCCGGTGAAGAGGCATATGTGCTTTCCGCAAAGGACGGTCACCTGACACTTCGGGCTCGGACGTTGAATGGTATCCGATTCGCGATGATGACGCTTCGTCAGCTAGCACAGCCAGCCCGAAACCAGTTCAAGACATCGGTTTATGAAATTCCGGAGTTTACAGTCCGGGATAGGCCTCAGACGCCTTTCCGCGCGATGCATATTTGCGCGTTTCCGGAGATTTCGCTCTCGCGCATCGAGCATACGATTCGTCTTGCAGCCTATTACAAGTTCAACTATGTGATTCTTGAGTCATGGGGCGTATTCAGGAGCAAGAAGCATCCGTGGTATGGACTTAAGGACGGTAAACTGACGGTTGCAGAATGCCGTCGCCTTGCGACGATTGCGAAAGACCTTGGCGTAGAAATCATCCCATTCTTCAATGTCTTCGGGCATGCTTGCGCGACTCGGGCGTGGTCAGGTAAGAATGTGGTTCTCGACTCCCGTCCGGAATACCAGTCGCTCTTCGAGCCGCTCTATGGGTTCAACTGGTGTCTGTCCAATCCAAATGCACGGCGCGTCATCTGCGATATTGTCGGGGAACTACACAAGGCGTTTGGGCGTCCGAAGCATTTCCATATCGGGTGCGACGAAGCGGATCCGCCGACATGCGCGGAATGCTGCGGCGGCGACTACGGGAAATTGGTTGCCGACCATGTGCTAGCGATTCAGGAATATGTCAGGAAACTCGGAGCGCGTCCGATGATGTGGCATGATCTGCTTATCAAGAGGGGCGATCCCCGTTGGAGAGGGTTTGAGGTAAATGGTACGGATGCGACGGTAAGGCTTCTCGATGTTATGAAGAAAGATGTCATCATCTGCGACTGGTACTACAATGCCCCTCCCAAAAACGGGATATACCCGACTATGGACTATTTCCGCTCGCTCGGGTACACAGTGATGACGTGTCCGTGGGACAATCTCGCTGGTATCGATGCGCAATGTGGTTATGCGCGCAAGCACGGCTTGGGGATTGTTGGTACGACATGGAACCATCTGATGCAGCGGCAGGTTTACGAATTTATTCCGTATCAGGCTTCCGGTGCGTGGGGCTCGCAGTGTATTCCCGCCTTGCCGCGCGGATACTCACTGCGTGTCACATATGGCACGCACTGGCGTCAAGTCGGCTGGGAGACACCTGGTAACGACGTCTACGCTGAGACGGGATTTTTCACGGATCAGATCGGCACTTCGATTGGGGAAAGATGATTGTAAAATTGTTCTCGCTGTCCGCTACGGTTGTGTGCTTGGCGGCTTTGGCGCATGGGGCAAGCCCTATCGCCGATGCGCTTGCTGAAAATGTTCTTCCGAGTGATGCTTCGTTGACATCGTATGCAAGTGTATTCAAAGCTGTAGAGCGGGCGGATGCCAATGCGGATGATTCCTGGCTCAGGTTGAAGACTCGAGCGGGATATGAAGCCTATCGTGCCAGGATGCGGTTGCGGATGGTTGAAGCGGTGGGCGGTTTTCCTACCCGGACTCCATTGAAAGCGCAAGTGCTCGGCAACGTGGTCCGCGAAGGCTATCGCGTAGAAAAGATCGTCTATGAAAGCATGCCAGGTGTGTATGTCACT
>JAGBFY010000494.1 GCA_017936245.1 Kiritimatiellia bacterium | reverse complement strand
TCGCCGCCGTCAAGAAGCTCTTCGCCGCAGCCAAGGTAACGCCCCGTATCATCACGGGTGGATGCATCGGCAAGGTGCTCAAGGTTCTCGGCTATCTGCCCGAGGCCAAGGCCACGGCTGAGAAGTTTGCGGCGTTCCTCAAGGATGCAGGCGTGAAGACCCTCATCGTCACCAACCCTGCCGCCGCGAACGCTCTCAAGCAGGACTATCCTGAATTCGGCGTTGAGGTTCCGTGCAAGGTTCAGTGCCTTTCCGGCTTCCTCATGGGCAAGGGTCTGAAGTTCAAGAAGGCGGCCGGTGAGGTGTATGCTCTCGCTGACGACTTCCAGCGCAACTATGAGGGATGCGGATGCATGTACAAGATGCTCGACTACCTCAAGGCCGACAACAAGCCGTTCGGCACGAACGATGAAGAGTCCTACTGCTGCGGCGAAGGTGCTGTTGTGCTTGACAAGCTCAATCCGGAACTCGTCAAGGCTCTTGCGGAGTATGTCGCCGCCCGCGCCGACAATCCGAAGAAGGACCGTATCGTCGTCGCTTCGCCCTATACGAAGAAGGCGCTTGTGAAGTACGGAAAGCTCAAGGCGATCACGCTCGACGAGCTTGCCGCGTCCTGCCTGTAAAATGGTAGTGCAGGTTCGCTGAAGTGGACCGAATTCGCACGTTGAAATCTCTTTATCGAGGCCTCAACGTGCGATTGCTTTTTACCAAAAGCCAAAACCTTGTTTTTTTTTGCGCCGAACGGGCTTGTGCAGGGGAATGGCGCAAAAAGGATGTAAGATTTTGGTATGTAGTAGCCAGTAATGGTTAATGAGAAAGAAAATTGAAAAGAAGGGAAGCGCGCGCTATAACAGTTGCGCAAAAACAATGGAATTGGCTTTTATATTGCGAGCATTGCGTCAATTGCGCGTTTGGCACGGGTTGAGATTTCTTCAGGGACGGCAACCTCATGCTTCATTTCGCGTAGACAATCTGCGAGATTCTCAAGCGTGATCTTCTTCATGTCGGAACATACGATCTTTTCCGACACGGGATGGAAGATCTTCCCGGGATTCTCCTTGCGCAGACGGTGAAGTATCCCGACCTCCGTACCAACTATGAATTCCTTGGCGTCGCTCTCTCTGGCGAACTGGCACATGCCACCGGTTGAAAGCTGATGGTCGGCGGCGTCGCGCACATCCTTGGAGCATTCCGGATGCACAAGCACCGGTGCGCCGGGATGAAGCTTGCGGGCGGTTTCGATCGATTCCACCGTTATCGCCGCATGGATGGGACAGAATCCCGGCCACAGCGTATAGCTGCGGTTCAGTAGACCGGATACGTGTCCGCCAAGATGCTGGTCCGGGACGAAAAGAATCTTTTCGTCCGGAGCGAACCTGCTCATGACCTTTTCGGCGTTGCCGCTTGTTACGCAGATGTCGCACTCCGCTTTGACCTCGGCGGTCGAATTGACGTAACAGACGGCTTTCGCGCCCGGATTCTGTGCTTTAAGCTCGCGCAGCTGTGCGCCGGTGATCATGTCCGCCATAGGGCAGCCCGCCGACGGATCGGGAATGAGGACCGTTTTTGCCGGATTCAGAATCTTGGCCGTTTCGGCCATGAACCATACGCCGCAGAAGACGATCACATCGGCATCAACCTGTGTTGCGCGGCGGGCGAGCTCAAGGGAGTCGCCTGTGTAGTCGGCGATATCCTGAACTTCTCCGCGCGTGTAGTTGTGCGCCAGAATGACTGCGTTGCGCTCTTTCTTCAATAGAGCAATCTCTTCTGCGGCGTTCATTTATGCAATATCCATTCAGCCTGCTGCAAGAACACGCTTCGCGGCGAGGGCGATATCTCCCACGCGGTCGTTCCCGGCCTCGCGTTCGATTGCGAACACGCCCTTGAAACCGACTTCCTCAAGCGTCTTGAGAAGAAGGGCGGTGTTCACTTCGCCATCACCCCAAGGCACCTCCTCGCCCCATGTGCCGGGTGTCTTGGTGTACTTGGCGTCCTTGATGTGCATATGGCGGATCCATGGGGCGATTTTCTTGACTGCCTCAACCGGCACTCCCTTGTTATAGAGGATCATGTTCGCAGGGTCGAAGTTCACTCCAACGCCTTCAACGAGCGGCATGAACTTCGCGAGATCGTCAGCGGTCTCCTGCCCGGTCTCGAGGATGAGTTCCACGTTCTCCTTCTGGCAGATGTCACGGAGCGTCTTCACGCGGTAGAGGTATTTCTCGAAAGCCGCCTTGTCGTGCTCGTCAAGGAATCCGGCGTGCATGAGCATGTACGGAACCTTCCATTCGCCCGTGAGCTTTGCAGCCTTGGTGACGAGAGCCTTGTCGGCCTCCCAATGTTCATCGGGGACGATGCCGCCGGTCTTGCGGATCGTGTCGAGAGTCGAGTAGTCCTCGTGGTTGAAGGAGATCATCGTCGCCGAGACCTTCCATTCTCCGGAGGCGATGCGCTCTTCTGCGCGTTTGCATGCAGCAACGTCTTCAGCCTTGCCGTGGCGTTCGTCGCCCTCAAGGAACGGCTGGAGGGCGAGATTTATGTTCGAGAGGCCGAGCTTCTTCATTTCAGCGGCCACTGCGTCCATGGGGAGCTGGTAGCTCCAGCTGCATACCCCGAGTCTGTCTGCTGTCACGTATTTTCCTCCTTTAAGGTTGTGTTTGCATCCTGCGGTCAATGCGGCCGCGGCGGCCGCTCCGATGAATTCTCTGCGGTTCATGAAAACTCCGTTTGTTATTTGAGTTTGATCGGCGCTCCGGATTTTGCGGACGCGTAAATCGCGTCCACTATCTTCATGAGCCTTACGGCTTCATCCGGAGAGTTTAAGGGCTTTTCCTTCTTGAGGATGACGTTGATGAAGTTCTCCGCAGCGCGGACGCGTCCCATCATTTGATCCTTTTCAACCTTGATCGTTTTGTCCGCCGGTGCGCCGGAGGCATCCTGAAAGTACATCTCGCACGTATCCTCGGCGGTGGAGTCGATGCCGTCCTTGCCGAAGAGTCTGCGCACCATGCCGCCCGCGGTCGTTCCCTGAAACGTAACGGAGACTTCCTCGCGCTTGTTCATTTCTGCCCAGGAGGTGCGCAGATAAAGCACAGAGCCGTTCTTGAAGGATACGAAACCATGTGCGGCCGCCTCGACATCGCATGCGCCGCCGACCTTGTCGGGGATGCCCCAAGGCCCCTTGAAGCGCTTGTCGGCGATGAAGTCGCGGAACGTCGCCGCCATGACGTACTTAGGTTCCGGATAGCCCATGAAGTGAAGGGCGAGATCGATCATATGAAGCAGGTCGATTACCGGACCGCCGCCGGAGAGTGCCTTTGTGGTGAACCACCCGCCGAAGCCGGGGATGCCGGTGCGGCGTATCCAAAGGGCCTGTGCGGAGTTGATGCGACCGGCATCGCCGCGCGCAATCGCCTCCTTCATCGCTATGGACTCGGGACGCGCCCTGTTGTTGAAGTCGAACATGAGGATGCGCCGCGCATTCTTCGCGGCACGCGCCATGTTTGCGGCCTCTTTGGCGTTCAAGGCCGGCGGCTTCTCGCAGAACACGTGCTTACCGGCCTTTAGGGCCTTGAGGACAAGGGGACAATGGAACTTGTTCGGCGTTATCACCGATACCGCATCCAGCTTTTCCCTGGCGAGCATCTCTTCAGCTGTGTCATAGACGTTGCTGATTTCGAATTTCGCGGCGGCGGCTTCGGCGGCTTCGGGGTCAGGGTCGGCTATGGCCACAACCTCCGCACCGGCTTTCTTGAATCCGGCAACATGGTAGTCGGCCATGCCTCCCGCACCGATAAGTCCCACGCGAAGCGGTTTGCCCAGATCGCATATAGGCTTTCTGCCCATTTAAACCCCCTTATCCTTGTCTTTCTAAGTGTTGTTTTTGTCTTTTATTCGCCGGCCTTGACGCGGTCCCAGGCGTCGATGTACATCTTGCGTACCTCCGGGTTGCTGTCGAAATCCTTCAGGACTTCACCCTTGGCGAGAACTTTCGCGTCGATCGCAATGAGCGAAGCGAGCTTCGCCGTTTCAGGATCTGCGGCGAGAAGCTTCATCGCGGGAGCGCAGGGCATGGGAGCGCACACGCTCGCCATGTTGGCCTTGCAGATTTCGGCTCCGTAGAGGAAGTCGATGAATGCGTGCGCGAGCTCCGGCTGCGGGGCGTCGGCGGCGATCACCATCTCGTCGCAGCATACGGTGAAGCCTTCCTTCGGCAGACTGAACCCGATCACGCCTTTCTCGTCGTCCATGATGGTCTGGATGATGTCGGAGGAGTAGCCGTGGCCGACAAACCATTCGCCGGAGGCGACAGCCGTCTTGTACTGCTCGTTGTCGAACTTGGCGATGTTCTTCTTCCACTCAAGCACGACCTTGACCGCTGCATCAATCTCCTCCTTCTTCTCGGAGTTGAGCGAATAGCCGAGAGACTTGAGCGCGGCGCCGATCGTTTCGCGCATATCGGAGAGAAGGGACATGCGGCCCTTGAGCGATGATGAGGTGAAGACCTTCCAGCTGTCGACAGGTGCTCCGGCGGTTTTGTCCTTGCGGTACGAGAAACCGGTGAGCGTCACGGCGTACGGAACGTTGTACTCCATCGTCTTGTCGAGCATGCAGGCGAAATAGCCTTTGTCGAAGTTCTTCTTGACGTTGGGGAGCTTGGCGTGGTCGAGCTTGCGGATCATCTTGTTCGCCACCATCACCGGAATCTGGTATGACGTGGGCATGAGAACGTCATACCCGGTGGATCCGGCCTGGAGCTTTGCGAACATGGCCTCGTTGGAGTCGAACGTATCGACTATCACGCGGCAGTTGTGCTTCGCCTCGAACTGGGCTATGACGCCTGCGTCGATATAGTCGCTCCACGTATAGACGTGAAGCTCCTGCTTGGCAGGGCCGCAGCCCGCAAGGACACCGAGGGCGAGCGCACCGCCCGCCAGGACTTTGATTGCATTCATTAGTGCATTTCCTCTCTTGTTTTTGTTTTATTGACGGGCGGATAACGCTATCCTTTCCGTGACGTGTAATTGTATCAAATATGCGTGAAAAAAACGGAACAAAAAAACACCATTTGAAAAAACGGCGACATCAATATTCTGTGCGTGCGGGGAATGGACGAGGTGGTGAATGACGCGCTCTGAAAGGAAGAACATCGCGCCATGCGTAATGGGGAGGGCGCCGGGGAAATGGCGGGATGTTTGTGTTTGTTGCTTCCGGGGGGGGTGCGACGATCTGATCTTACAGTTTGAGCAGGTGTTTGCGCAAGGCGATGGAGACGGCTTCCGAGCGGTTGGCGGCGCCTATTTTCGTGAAGATGGCCGCGAGGTGCTGCTTTACTGCGTCAGCCGAGATGTCGAGCATTGTGGCGATGTCACGGTTGGTGAGTCCTCGAGTAACCGATTCAAGGATAACCCTTTGTTTGTCGGTAAGCTTCGGTATGGAGGGAGCGTCTCTCAATGACTTTTCTATCCCCGGTGAAAACGCTTTGCCGCCGTTGGCGGCAATTCTGATTGCGGCGAGCTGATTCTCCATCGCATCGTCCTTCATTATGGCGCCGGATGCGCCTGCGTCAACGGCTCTAGCCACGTCGGCCGAAGTCCCGAACGTTGTCAGTATCAAAATTTTGGTTTCAGGCATAGTCGCTTTAATCCGCCGTGTCGCCTCGACGCCGTCCATCACCGGCATCATGAGATCCATCACAATCACGTCGGGATTAAGCCTTTCGGCGGCAGCAATCGCCGCTTCACCGTCGGCGGCTTCACCTATGACCTCAAGATCGGGTTCGTATTTGATTAGATCGGCCAGGCCGCGTCTGAGCAACGCGTGATCGTCGACAAGCAGAACCGTTGTTTTCTTTCTCTTCTGGGGTGCGTTCAGCATCTTATTTTTCCTGATGTCATGTTGATTGTTATGCGGCATCCGTTTCCCGGAGAGGATTCAACCGACATTGAACCGTTATGCTTCCTGAGGCGTTCCCGTATTCCGTCCAGACCAAAATGCCCGTCTCTCGTGTCGGGTGCGGAGAAGGGGTCGAAACCGCTGCCGTTGTCGATGACGGTAAAGCTGAGAATGCCGTCGGACATGTATCCTTTCACCCTGATTAGATCGGACTTGCCGTGATTGACCGCGTTTGCGGCCAGTTCGCGGGATATGCTGAGAATAGCATGCACGGTGGAATCGGAAAGTTTTGAACGCGGGACGGGGAAGACCACTTCGACGGCCGCATCGGCGCATACCGGTTCGATTGATTTGCGTATCGCAACGGCGATGTCGGGTTCATTGAGTGCGTCGCTCTTGAGATCCCACAGGCAGCGGCGCAGTTCCGTGCGGCAGGAACCGAGCATTTTCACGGCGGTTGCGAGATGACCGGAAGATGCCTCGGGTGCGGAAACACGCGAACGGTCGGCTGACGCCAGCTGATATGCGATGGCGGTAAGGTTTTGGGCAAGGTGGTCATGCAGTTCGGCCGCCATGCGTGTGCGCTCGTCGATGCGAAGCTCGGATTCGGCGCGCACGATCTGATTGCGGAAGAGTTCACGCCCGCGCCGTTCGGAAAGCCTGCGCAGGGAAAAGTTCCATGCAAGTATGGCTACAATAAAAAGAATGAGTGCGCAAATGACGGCGATAAGTCTCGCCGGCGTCCACCACGGCGGCGTTGCGATGATCTTGATGTTATCTGTTGAATTGACGGATATGAACATTCCATGCGTGCGTGGCAGAATCGCATGGCGGTTCCAGTTTTCGGTCTCCATCACGCATACACCGACGACAGATACCGTCGTGCCTATTTCGATGTGTTCAACGGCAGAAGGAACGAAATTACAGTTCAACATGACGGTATATCCGTCGGAATCCAGCGCTAGTCTGCCGCTGGAATCGCCGGAAGGTAAAGTGCGCACCACCCCCCGCAGTTTTATGGTCTTCCCATGATAGTGGATATTGAACTTGCGTTCACCGGTGGAATCTGTAAGCAGACTGTGTGCGGAAACGCACTCTATCGCTTCCGGCATTTGGTGTGTCGGTGAGGCTGGTCGCCAGATTCCCCGTGAAAGATTGACGTGAAAGAGATCCGTTCCGGCATAGCCTACCGACTCAATGTCTTCTCCGACCTGTGGTGGTGATACTACGAGATTGATCTTGACCAGTCTGTTCGATGTTGAACGCACCAGCATGGTGTCTCCGTTCCAAACCGCCAGGACATGTCCGATGATTTTTCGTCGCCCGAGCGCGACGATGACTTCTGGCGAGAGATCGTCGGTATTGCCGATTTCTGGTGCACGAAACCATTCGTCGGATGGAGGTTTCAATATCCGTATTGCATCAGGTCGGGCAATCATGATTATTTTGCGTCCATGAATGCGGCGGCTGTGATGCCGGCTTAAGACTCCTTTTATCTCCACTTGTGCTCCGATCTGTGTGCGGATGTCGTTATACGGGATTTTTGATGCGGCGTTGACGGTTCGGTTTGAACAATCTATCACTAAGAGCGTGTGTCGGGGGTCGATTTCATCGGTTCT
>JAGBFY010000493.1 GCA_017936245.1 Kiritimatiellia bacterium | reverse complement strand
GGATGCGGGAGATATTCTCGACCATCCAGGGGGAAGGACGCAATACCGGCCTTCCTGCTACCTTCATACGTTTTGCCGGATGCAACCTCAACTGTCCATGGTGCGATACGAAGCGGCAGGCCAAGGAGTTCCTTACGCTTACTGAGATCATGGCAAAGGTCCGCAAGTTCAAGAACCGCGCAGTCATCGTGACAGGTGGCGAGCCGACGACCGTTGTCGGGCTGGGCGATGTGCTGTCGAAGCTGAAGGATGAAGGATACTGGCTTGCGCTTGAGACTAATGGGCTCAAGTCTATCCCCGAGTTGGAACTCTTCGATTACATTGCGGTTTCGCCGAAGTACTTCTATCGCACAAAATACGCTGGCGAGAGCGTAATTGAGAAGGCCAACGAGGTCAGAATCGTCGCCGAAAGCCCGAACATGGAGGATTTCTGCAGGAAAATGCGTGAACGCATTGCCGCTACGGACTACTACATCTCGCCGCTGGATGAAGGCGGCAAGATGCACTACCGCAGGGCGTTCAACCTCATGCTGAAGCTCAATTCTTCGCTTTCCATGAAGACGGCAGTGTGGCCGCCATGGTTTCTTTCGATTCAGACGCACAAGGTGCTGGGGCTCAAGTGACAATGAAATGGTTTGTCTACAACGCGCTTTTCACGGTCGCATATTTCGCCATGTTGCCGTCATTTCTCCTTCGCATGAAGCGCAGGGGCGGCTACAAGGCGAGGATGGGAGACCGGTTCGCGAAATACCCTGACGATATACTTGCGGAGTTTTCCAGGGACTGTGCATCGCGGATATGGGTGCATGCCGTCAGCGTCGGTGAGGTGCAGGTCGCGGGACAGCTCATGCGGGCCATCCGTGAAGTCGATCCGTCTGTGCGTTTCGTGTTCTCGACCACTTCATCCACCGGATGGCGCACCGCCGAGAAGGAGGTCGCTGACGGTGATATCCTCATCTACAATCCGATTGATTTCCCGAGGTTTGTCAAAAAGTCATTTGACCTGATCCGCCCGAGAGCCATAATCCTCACCGAGACGGAGATATGGCCCAACTTCATACGGGAGGCGAAAAAGAGAGGCGTTCCGCTCTTCCTTGCCAACGCCCGCATTTCGGACCGTAGCGCACCTCGCTACAAGGCGTTGAAATGTTTCTTCGGTGAGGTGTTCAGATGCTTCACCAAGATCTATGCGCAGAGCGATCTTGACGCTTCGAGGCTTGCCGATGCAGGTGCGGACAGAGACCGCATGGAGGTGACCGGCAGCTTCAAGTTCGATGTGGCAAAACGCCGTCCGGAAAAGGAAACGGAACTCCGCGATTGGATCGGCCCGGGCCGTATCCTTCTTGGCGGCAGCACATGGCCGGGCGAGGATGAGGCTCTTCTTCGCATAATCTCCGACTTGCCCGAAGATGTGAAGCTTGTGATTGCGCCGCGCCATTTCGAGAAGGCGGATGCAGTGGAGGAGAACATCCGCAAGGCCGGGTTCGGTTGCGTGCGCAGGTCGCGCGGAGAGTCGGTGGCGGATGCAGGGAATGGGCGGTCCGTATTCCTTGCCGATACGACAGGTGAACTGATGGGGCTTTTCGGTATCGCGTCTGCCGCCTTCGTCGGAAAGAGCCTGTGCGAGCATGGCTCACAGAACATGATAGAGCCGTGCCTTTGCGGCATTCCGACAGCCGTCGGACCGTACACGGAGAATTTCCGTCCGGTGATGAGCGATCTGCTTGCCGCCGACGCGATAGTGCAGGTTGCTGACGAGAACGGGCTTCGTCTTGCGCTCAAGAGGTTCTTCGATCCGGCGGAGCGTGAATATGCTGAGGCTCTTGGAAATCGGGCAAAGGCGGCTGTGGAACGCAGAAGGGGGGCGACGGAAAAATGCGCAAGAGACATTTTATCCTTCTTGGCATAATTGTGGCGTATGCCGTAGCCGGCATCGTAGCAACGCCGAGGATACGCCATTCGTGGTGGTATCTTCAGGAGAATGCAAACCGCAGGTTCTCGACTTTCTGCGGACTTTCGGCGGCAAGCTGCCTGTTCCCTTGGTGCATACCGGCGGGGATGGAGGCGTACCGCAATATGTGTGAACGCGGAGTCCCGTCACGTGTGGATCCGGAGCTGTTCTCCCTGGCGTTGGGGGTGGGTGACAAGCTTGAGATCATTGATGCGCGTGTCATGACGGTCTCAAGGTTCAAGGCTTTGATGGAGGACTTCAAATCAAGGAACGGTAGTTGCAGGGTCTGGTGCTTCGGACGCTTCGACTATTGCTTTACCCCTGCGGTGAAAGTCGGCTTTGACCGTCTGCTGACGCTCTTTTCTGATGAGAAGATGTTCGAACGCTTCGCCGCCGTGCGCATATATACGCCAGCCGCGCTGTTCGCATGCTATGTTGGAGATGCTGACGATATTCTGCCGGCATTTGCCGATGTGCCGGCGTATGGTTCCGTGATGGACTTCTTCACTGCTCCTCGCGTTCTTTTCCGTCCGCCGTGCACTGGTGCGCTCGCTTCCGTGAACGTGGCGAGGTTCACTCCGTTTGACGTGAAGTTTCCGGATTGGATAGAGCGCGGCAAGGCAGATGCGAAGATGTTCCTCGATTTTGAGGACGGCTATGAGGTCGTTCAGGAGGCGAGACGCGAGGCGTTGCTTGGATTCGACTACGCCGACAGGGGCATGGCCACGAACGCCCTCGCCTGCTGGGCAAAGGCCGCGAACGCAAATCCGCGCGATCCGATTCTGATCGAGCTTGCCGATGCCTTGGACAAGGAGGCTCGGTCGTATCTTGCGATAGGAAACGTGAACGGTGCGCTCCAGTGCTACGAGCACCGTCTTGAGGTGTTTCCGAAAGATGTTGCAACCGTGCACAATTTCGGTGTCTGCCTCAAGAAGGCTGGGCACCACAAGGATGCGGCCCGTGTGTTCGCCAGGGCGGTGGAGATGGATCCGCTTCAGGATGCGCACAGACTTGAGCTCATAGATTGCGCCGACGCCGCCGGCCATCCAGATATCGCTGTCCGTCAGATTGATGTGCTGCTCAATCGCCGTCCTGATGATCTGGAACTGAAGAAGCGCAAGGCGAACATACTTGTGAGGATGCATTTCGACAAGGCGAAGTCTAAACCTAGGAAGGCAGACAATACGCCTTCCCGATACTTGAATGAAGTGAATACGAAAGGAAAAAGAAAATGAAGAAGATAGTTGCATTTTCGGCAATGGCGTTTCTTGCAGGCTGCTTTACCGTCAAGGAGACGGAGTTTCCGCAGACTGTTGTGACTGCGCTGCCCAAGGACAGGAATGTTTCTGTCAAAATTCAGGGTTTTGCCGCGACAGTCACAGACTACATGTCCGTGTATAGTTATGATACGGTGTGGGTGCGTGGTCGTCCTCGTGGACGCTACGGATGGACTCCGGGACATTACGCGACGGTATCTTCATCGACCTACGTGCCTCAGGTTCGCGCTACGGAGTTCTTCCTTGAACGTGCACGTACAAGCGCGGAGGAGGCGGGATTCGTGACTCAGGCTCAGCAGCCTGACTATCTGGTGGATGTGACTTTCAGCGGTCCTTTCGTAGCGGATTCCGAGAAGGGCGTGCAGGCTCTTTGGTTGCTTCTTTCCGTTCTTACTGCCGATTATTCCGTTGAGACGTGGACGGCGAAGATCAAGATATACGACAACAAGACAGGCAAGCTGGTTTTCCATCGCGACTATTCTCAGCGGTATGAAGTTGCCGTATGGGGGCCGTTGCCGATATTAAGTCCGGCGGGTTCTTCGAAGAATACGGCAAATGCGATGCAGAGCTGGTGTCTCACCGCGCTCACAGATCGTGTGATGGCGGATGCCACTGCGTATTTGGTCAACAACGCGAAATGACCTCATGGACTGCGAGATAATAGATTTCCATACCCACAATTTTCCAGACGAGCTCGCTCCGCGCGCCGTGGATGTGATGGTCAAGAAACTGCGGGGGTGTCTGCTCCCTGTAGGGGACGGTACTCTCGCAACGCAGCTTGCCGATCTTGACAAGTCTGGAGTGTCACGCGCGGTCGTGTGTCCTATCGCGACCAAGCCAACCCAGTTTCAGGTGATTCTAGACCGAGCGAAGGCAATGCGCGACGGCGAGTTCGGAGAGACGGCTGCGCAGCGACTTATACAGCTCTGTTCCGTCCATCCAGCCGACAGGAACTATGTCGCCCATCTCAAGGAGATTGCGGATACCGGGTTCAAGGGGATAAAGCTGCATCCGTACTATCAGGATTTTCGTCTGGACGATCCGCGTGTCGTGCCGTTCTTCAGTGCCGTCCGCGATGTAGGGCTGTTTGCAATAGCGCATTGCGGACTGGATCTTGGCTTTCCAGAATCTCCGATGACGTGTGGTCCAGCGCAGATAGCGGCGCTCATGCGCGCCGTTCCAGGTCTTGTGTTCATTGCCGGGCATCTCGGCGGTTGCGGCGGCAATCCTCCGCATGCTACGGACGAACTTCTTGAGTTCCCCAAGTGCTACATCGACACCGCTGTGATCAGCGTATGCGACGACGATCCTGAGTCGCAGCGTGTAATGGCAGAGTGGCCAGCGGACAGGATTGTGTTTGGAACGGACTACTTCTGGCGTGATGCGAAAAAGCTTGCCGACTGGGTGCGCCGTTTCCGTCCCGACTTTGACGATCAGCGCAAGATATTCAGCGCCAATGCCCAAAAGCTGCTTGGATTGTAGTTGGGTTCGGCATATGACATCGCTGAGTTAGATCTCGAAATCCTGCATGGTAGTCTAAGCCCAGTAATGTCCTAATTCTGCTTGAAAAAAAAAATGGTTTTGGTATTATTTGCCTGATTTTTCGAAATAAAGAGGAACGGGCTATATGAATGTCAAAAATGCATTGTCGATGGCTTTTGTGCTGTCGTGTGTTGTTGTGTCTAATTGTGCGCTTGCAAACATCGCTACGCTCAAGGTAAGTGATGCAGGTTCTGCATGTGCTCTTCTGACTGCTGATTCCTGGGAGGGAGGAAGCGATGTGTTCCCCGATCCGGCGATTGATTACTATGTGGGCGGCAATAAAACTGTACGTACTAAAAGTACCCAAGACATAACTTTTGGCGGAAGATCGCTCATCATTGGAAAATCCGCGAATAATGCTTATGCTACTTTGGCATTGCGGACCGGTAATGACTATGGAGACAGAATTCTGCAATTCACCGGCGAAG
>JAGBFY010000492.1 GCA_017936245.1 Kiritimatiellia bacterium | reverse complement strand
CCATCTGCGGACGCGGATAGCCGCGCCATGCGTTTTCGGGCATCACCCTCTCGCCCCATTCCGTCATAAGAGGCGATTTGGCCTTTTCATATCCGGAAACGATGAATCCGGCAAATACCGCAAACGCCAATACTGTTCTTTTCATGCGGTAGCGCTCCCTCCTTTATTGACAAATCCAACGGCCTTCTGCATAAGGCTAATCGCCTCCATATTGTGCTGTTCGCCCTCCTGGGTGCATCCCGACCACGACCCCATCATGAATCCCTTAAGGTGCTCGCGTGAAATGAACTTCCGGCCATACTTCACGAGATCCACAATGCTGTCGTTGACCGGACGGCCAGAATCCCTGTACTTCTTCGACTTCCAGTTCGAGCCGCACGGCACCTGGTCGAAACCGGCCTTGTCGAGCTTCTTGTACAGATTCAATATCATCCGCGCAAGCTTGTGGGAAGGCGCCATCGACGCCATGTCGAATCCCGCAAGCTGCTCGTCGTAGTACCAGTTGCTCTGCAGCACCTGTTTCGGACACTTGTCCGCAAAATCCTCATGCCGCCAGCCATAGTCACTCCACATCCACGTGCGCATTCCGCACGACTCGACGGCATTGACGATATACAGAAAATCGCTCCACCATACCTCGTCGCACCGGACGCACTTGAAGCCCTTCTGCAGTTCAAAACCCTCTTCGTCGTATCCGATATGCAGAAAACGCGGATGGTCGAACATCTCCGACGTATCGCGTATGATATCGCTGCACACCTGACGGTATTTGGACGTGGTGAGCATATGCGAATATTCCTGAAGCCATGCATCGTGCGTCGCGGAGAAATTAAGCTTCGGAATGAGTTCAAGCCCCAACTTCTTGAGACGTCTGACCTCGGAAAGTATCCATTCAGGCGAACGCGAGCCGGGCAGCGCCAGTTCGGGATGGCTGGGATATACGGGGAATTCGCCGAGATCAACGACGACCATGTTCATTCCGGCGGCAACCATCGCATCGACGAAACGGTTCCACACGGCCTCGTCGAACAGCACCTTCGTCTTGTATACGTTCTTGGCGCCACCGATGGTATCGAGACCGCCCGGAACATATTCGCCCCACTGGTTGAGCCCCCAATGCATCAGCATCGCCTTTATTTCCGGCAATGGCGCCGGAGACGACGCGCGAACCGGCATTGCCGCCGCAGACGCGGCCAACGAAAGAAAATCCTTGCGGGTTACATTCATGATATTAACTCCACTATCTGAAGACAACTGTCATTCCGTTCAAAACCGTGAGATATCCGTTGTTCAGGATACGGGGCTTGTCGCCGGTTTTCGTAACCAACGAAGCAACCTGGTCCTTCGTGAGACCAGAAGCTGACGTACCGAAACGGATCGATTTCTCGGCAAAACCACGTATGGTAACCGTACCCGACCATGTTTTGGCGCTGGAATCCGAGAATGCAAGTTTTGCGCCTTTGCCGAGGACTATCTCGCTGTCCTTGCCGACGGTCAACGCGCCTATTTCGTTCTCCGTCCCTGCGGCGGCGGCAAAAGTTCCGCCGGACAGTTTTACCGGGCAACGCGCCTGCCAGCAGTCGCTGATTCCAATCTCTATAGCTCCTGCCTCAATGTCGACACCCCGCTGAACCCAGAAAGTACCGTCAAAGCGCACCTTCCCCAATCCCTTCTTTACGACAGTGACATCCCGGTAACCTGTACTTGTTGGTGCTGTCGAATAGGGTTCTATAGCTTTCGTGAATACAAAGTCGGCGGACGCATCTTTCGTGACATCTGCCACATCCAACGTCATGGTGCGCTCTTGGTTGTTGCCGTTGCTGCCTAGAAAACGCACCGGCGCATCGCAATAGGACGGAGACGTTCCGCGCACCGTCCACACGCCCCAACCCACATTTCCGGTCCAGAACGGCGCCTCCGACTCCAAACGCGCTCCGTCTTCAAGCAGAAGGTTGTTCAGGTATATAAGGGCTCCATCGGAAGCTACGCGCGTAGACATCAATTTGCCGCCCATCAGCTCAAACCGCTGCTTTGAATGTGTTCTCCAGCCTTCATTGTGGCAGAACACACCTCCCGCATACACACGAACCGTAGCTGAATCGTTCTGATGCTTTCCGACATCTGGAGCTCCTCGATTTGCGACACGAAGATCGAGAACGCCGCCGTCGCGCACTTCGACAACGCCATTGGACGGGAATGCCGCCCAACTTTCGACACGATTTGTCATTACGGCACCAGTCCGGAAATCACCTTGAATCACAAGGCGTCCAAACACATCTCTATTGGCCAGTTGTTCCCAATGCTTGTTTTGCCCTGTGACAGCCGCCATGGCATTGGTCATGCTTTTGTCCATCACAACCGTATGCGCAACACCAGGAACCGTTGCGGCAAAATCCAGCATGGCTTCACCGCCGCCAGAAAAAACACCCTTGAGAGTTGCCGTATCATTCTCTACGCGAAGCGCTCCCGATACGTTGCCGCCATTAATCTCCGGTCTCGCAACGCTTGCAATTGCTCCCTTGGCAACGCTGACATTGCCTCCAAGTTTTGAGATATCGCCGCAGAAACTCACGTTCGCCGTACCGGAACGCAGCACAGTAAGCGTTCCCAGCTTATAATCCTGCTGGGAAAAGGTTGACCGTTGCGGATCGGGGTTCTTGTCTTTTTCCTCCCATGCAACCTTAAAGTCCATTCCCTTGTCTTCGCCTTTGGTTCGTACGGAATAGAATCCCTGTTCAGGAATCCGCCCTTCTACGTTTGCTCCATTCTGCCGAAGTTCAAGCATCACGCACTTGCTCCAGGATCCGGCACCGTCTGGACATGTCGCCTGCATTTGCGCGGTCAGCGTGGAATGTCCATCCACAACAGAGCGCCTAACCTCATAAGGATAGAAAAGCTGAGGATTTGCCACGCCGGTGTGGCGGTTCTTCCACCCGTTCATGTCACTGTAGAGAATGGTCAGCTCGTTGAGATCGCAGTTTTCGAACAATGTCCTGAAATCCCTTCCAAGCAGAGAGTCTCCTTCCCATTCCAAAACACATGAGGCGAAACTGTTGGTGACCGTAAGACCGTCATCTCCTGAGATATCATTCGATATTACAAGACGTCCTTCACAGGCCATCTCCACCACGGCTCCGCTCGCCATCGCAAGTTCGCCGCCTTCAAGAACT
>JAGBFY010000491.1 GCA_017936245.1 Kiritimatiellia bacterium | reverse complement strand
GTTTTCAACATCCGACCCCTCTCCGACAATGCCAAACACATCCGCAGCATCGGCTTCATTTGCAATGAGTACATCTACATATGGCACAAGTTTCGCCATGCAACGTCCCGCCTCAGCTTTAGACCAGAGTTTTCCGCGGTAGTTGAGGTCGCAACTTACCGTGATCTTGTGTGCTCTGCAATATTCAAGAGCATCAAGGCATATCTCCGGGAGCTCGCCGCCCAACGCGGGAGTTATCCCCGTAAAATGAAACCATTTCACTCCCTTGAATATCTTCGGCCAATCGAAATCGGCACGCTTGGCAAGTGCAATCGAACTGCTGGCGCGATCATAGACAACCTTTGAAGCGCGCTGGGACGCCCCTTTCTCGACGAAATAGATGCCTAGGCGCGGTCCGCCCCAGACAACGTCACCCGTATCAACTCCAAAATGGCGGACCGCATTCCGCGCAGCCTCGCCAAGCGGATTCGACGGAAGCTTCGTCACGAACGAGGCGTCAAGCCCGTAGTTCGCGAGCGAAACGGCCACATTCGCCTCTCCGCCGGCATATGTTGCCTCGAAACGGTCCGCCTGAACGAAGCGCAGATACCCTTCTGGGTTCAGACGCATCATGATCTCTCCAAAACAGACTACCTTCATTGTTCTGATCCTTTTTCTATATTTGACATCTCAAATTCATATCTGAACGCTCTCGACGAGTTCCTTGGCCGCTTCGGATATCCTGTCCCAAGCGCCTTCAGCTATCCACTCCTTGTTTGTGAGATTGCCGCCGACTCCGACGCCGACGCATCCCGCCCGCATGAATTCCGCGGCGTTCGCCGCCGACACGCCCCCTACGGCGAGAAAAGGAATGTGCGAAAGCGGAGCCCTGACGGCTTTCACATAACCGGGACCGAGCGATCCCGCTGGAAACAACTTGATGAAACTTGCTCCAGCTTCCCATGCATCGACCGCTTCCGACGGAGTCAACGCACCCGGCATCGCCGCAAGCCCGCGCTCCACCGCCGACCTGATGAGCGTCGGCTTCACATTCGGAGTCACAATGTATTCACCGCCCGCATCCTCACACATGGAAAGCTGGTCATAGGTGAGCACCGTCCCGGCGCCTGCGCGCACCTCGCCGGCGAACTCCCCGCGAATCTCCTTGATCGCCGCCGCAGTATCTTTCCACGTTTCCGGCTTCCGTTGGTTAAACGTAACCTCCACAAGACGTATTCCTCCACGCCTGTATGCATCCGCAAGCCTTACGCATATCTCCGCCGGGAACCCGCGGACAATAGCTACAACTTTAGACTCACGTGTGATCGCCTCTATTTCTGCTTTCATGCTTTCACTCCTTCACGGGCGGCAAAGACAGCCCTGATGCGTTCTTCCTCCGACGCCGTTGATTTCGGCGTTGCCAGCGAAACGGCTATGCCTGCGGCAAATGCGACGGCTGTGGACGGTATGGCCGGACCGCCGAACGTCAGACGCACCCAGTCCGCAAACGCCGGAACCATCAGCACCGCAAGACCGAATGCTGTGCCGGACAGCACAGACGCGTACGCACCCTGCCAGGTGGAACGCCGCCAGAAACGTCCGAGCAGCATCGTAACGCCCACGCCCGGCAGGAGAGAACCCACGACCTTCTGGAAATACGCGATCACGTCACCGACGAAAAGCGTAATGACGAATGCGAGCGCCAGCGCGACAACCAATGCGATACGGCTCGCAAGCGCATAGTTCTTTTCAGCTATGCGCCGCCCTGTGACCGAGGGAATCACGTCCGTAAGCAGGATCGTCACCCCTGAGATTGCATCAGAACCGCCTGAACTCATCGTTGCCGACATTCCGCAAATGAGAAACATGAGCCCTATCGCAGGGCCAAGAACATTTGTCGCCATATAGGAGAATGCATAGTCCCCGGATTCGAGCGTATGCCCGTTCTTGACCATGATCGCGTAAGCGCTCATGCCGATAAGTGCGGTAACAAAACTCCATACGAACATCATTCCGCTTTGGCCGAGGAACGCCCGGCGGGCGACCTTCTCGTCTTTGGAAGTGTATATCCTGGTTCTGTACGTCGGGGTGCCGACCACGCCCATTACAGTGGAGAATATGAGCGCCACCGCCGCCAGCAGACCGTAGCTGCCGAGCCCGTAGAACTCCATTGCTCCGGGCTTGCCCGCCGCCGCAAACGTCTGCACGATAGCGTCATATCCGCCAGCGAGCGGCAATGCCTTGATCGCGATGAAGGAAAATCCGCCGATTATCGCACAGAATTGAATCACATCAGCCTTGACCACCGCGACATATCCGCCGATGAACACATATGCCCCGAATCCGCAGACCGTTATCAGCTTGCACCATGTGGGATCGATTCCAAGTACATATGAAAGGTACTTAGAGCCTCCGTTCACATGGTTTCCGATCCAGATGATCTCAATAACGAACATCATGAATCCCATCAACTGCCGCACCCGTCTATCTCCGCCATAGTAGTATTGAGCCTCTTCACTCATTGTGATGAAGTTCCTGCGGCGAATTGGCACGAACGAGGAGAGCAGCAGCAGTCCAAGCGCGCTTCCAAGACCGAAAATCGCCCCGCCCCATCCATGGTTGAATCCGTCGCCGATGGCTCCGATCGAAGAGCCTGTGCCGATGATCGTCGCGCCGAGCGTGCAGAAGATGAGGAACAGGCTCATGTCGCTGCCGCCGGTGAGGAACTTTTCCCCCTCACGTTTTCCACGGCTTCCCCAAAAGCCCACGCCGATGATGAATATCATCCACACGATAAACCCGCCCAGAAACAGCGGTATGTATTTTGTATCAAGCATTGTTTTTCCCTTTCTTCATAAACAGTATAAAATAGGTCAGACCTACATTATACTATTTAAAATCATGCCTCAAACCAAGCTGTTGCGATGGCATTGCCCTTTCCGCCAAAGCAACTGCACGGACGCACCGTGAATCGCCATGCAATTGTCTTTCGCGCTGGACCATCGTTTACGGTTTTCGGACACGGCAATTCGCTCTTTGCGAAGACACACGTCACATTCGCCGCGTCCAAGCTTTCAGGACGGTAGTATTTGGGCGAAAAAACACGCTTTACGATATACGGCTTCACCACATCTACATCCCGCACCTCACACGCCACCTCGAAATCGTATGCTCTGACGGAAGCGCCATCCATGCGGCGGACATTCGGAAATGAAACCACTACCTGATCTACATTCTCCTTGCGGCGATTAAGCCCCTTTCTTTCCGAGATCGACACCTTGGCATCCGGCGGGAACTGAGCAAGCGGCTGGCTCTGCGCCCGTTCTGCATACGACATAGCTGCGTCTCCTCTGCCGTTTTTCCAAGGTAGCACCCAATCTTCCGCCAGTTTGAGATCGCTCAAGACGTCATGGCGGCTGAACACCAATGCATCATCATACACATCCATAACCATCACCGGTGCAACGTCGGGGGCCCATATTGCAGACATCTGCGAGGTTTTCGGATCTTCAACACCGAATTCGCGGGAATTCTCGCGGCCACCGAAGCTGCCGGTGTACCGGAGCGAACTTGCGTTTATGCAGGTGAACGCCCCTTGCCAGATCGAGCGGTCGTCCACTAACGCCATATGCGAATGGCCGGTGATGGCTACGGCGTTGGGGAATTCCGCAAGTGCCGCCGTAATCGTTCCGTCGTCGCCGCTCCATGCATGCGGAATCGTGCCTTTGGGATGCGGATGCTGAATGTAGAAGAAGGGTCTGTCCCCTTTCAATTCGCCGGCGTGACTGCGCAGCCATGCCGGTGCGCCATC
>JAGBFY010000490.1 GCA_017936245.1 Kiritimatiellia bacterium | reverse complement strand
GTCGCCTCATCTATGATAACGCGGCGCGGAGGCAGGAGAACCCGTTTGCCATTGCGTTCGGCACGTTCCCAGAAAGCAAGGTAGCCTTCGGTGTCAACAAGAAGGATATCCATGAGTCCGTCACGGTTCATGTCATGCATGACTGGATTCGTACGCCATTGCGTAAGGATACCTTTCGACCCATTAGGCTTAATCCAACCCCATTTCAGCTCAGGCTGTGCGCCCTCCCATTCCACTTCAACAGCCTTTGGAGCAGCGAGCTTCGGCGATGTGCGCGTACCGATATTCCGGCACCAGAGAACCTCGCCGCGAATGGTATTAAGCATCACGTCCGGCAGACCGTCTCCATCCCAATCCCCGGTCGACAGGCACATATAGCCCCATTTTCTTTCGCACGGACCCTGAATCGAACCATTCACGCCGGCCATTATCCGGATTGGCGCACCTTCCGCCTCAAGCAGAATTGGCTCTTCCCATTTTGGGGACGGGGTTTTGCAATTTGAAAGATTCTCGATGAAAGCGATGTAGCCGGCCGAATTGCCGGTGATGATATCCTCATCCCCATCTCCATCCCAATCAAGCACGGAGGGTGTCGCCAGTATGCCAAAGTGCACATCTTCACGCTCCTGTCTGAAATGGCGCGGCTCATCAAACACGGGGACTCCCATCGCGACGCGCCCGGCATTACGAATAAGACACACCCGTGCATCCTCCTCGCATGTGAAGAAATCGGGGAAGCCATCGTTATCCCAATCAGCCACCGTGGCAGTCACCATGCACAGATCCGCTTTTATCGGACGGAGGAATCTGTCGAGAATCGGACGTCCGCCTGCAAAGCGATATTCCTTTTTTGTGCCGATATTCTCGAAGTATGTGAAGGCGTCAACAAAATCGCACGTAAGAAGGTCAAGATCGCCGTCGCCGTCCCAATCGGCAAACAGCGGAACAGCAGAACCGTATACGTCTATCGGCTTTCCGTTGGCGAGACGCATCATCTCCGGCTTGCCCCATTTCTCTTCAGCGGCGGAAACAGATTCGTTGCGTATGAAATATACATACCCGTGGATCGGTCCATTTGTCCAGCTGCCTGCCGCATCATACGCATCCTGCCAGCCATATTCCTTCCAATCGCCCACTCCAACCACAAGATCCTCGCGTCCGTCATCATCGAGGTCCGCGAAACGCCAAACATTTCCGCGAACCCTGTTTGGATGCACGTTATTGGGAAGACCGGCGAATTGCTTTGCGTTGCGCATGTAGTTTTCGCAGAAGTCATACGAGACAATCCCAAGGCCCGTTACCGCAAGACGGCCATCGGCACGAACCTGCGCGGAAGCGCCGCCATATCCTCCGAACCCGCCGCGTCCCAGAAGTCTTCCGGCCTTGAACACAGGATCAAGTTCCCCGGGACGTCCGGTATTTTCGAAAAACCTCGTGCCGCTGCTGCGGCTTGGCACACCGTTCGAAAGAAGAACCACATCCAAGTCACCGTCGCGGTCATAGTCCATTATCATCGGCCAAGTGCCGAGACCTCCCTTCAGAAAGGTCGTGCCGGGCGTGTTGAATTTGAGTCTCGTGAATTCGCCTGATGCGGCAGATGCAGACAATGTAACGGCAAAAGCAATGCCTCCAAACAAGAATCCGCTCCTAATCTTTCTCATCATTATCGCCTCCTCAAAACTGAAAGCGAAGCGCCTGTGGCCACCAGCGCCACAGTTCCCAGCACTATCGCCAGATTGACGTGCAGACGGAACGAAAATCCCGTCCACTCTTGTCCGAACGTAACCCATGCAACAAAGAAGAGTCCGACCGCCGTAGCGACGGCGGCATGAACCCCGTTTGAACGTTTAGACAGCATCGCAAGAAGGAAAAGACCCAGCATACCGCCGGAGAGTACGCTCTGAAACGCCCAGAACGCGGTCAGCGCACTTTTGACGTTCATCACTCCAATGCCTATTGCAATCGACAACACGCCAAGCCCGACCGTTGCCGAGCGGAGAAATGCGATGTTTGCACGTTCGTCGTCCTTCCGGGACGAAAACCGCTTGCGGTAATCCACAAGGAGAACCGTCGCTCCGGAGTTGAGCGTCGAGGAGACTGTACTCATGGCCGCAGCCGCAATGGCGGCGATGAGCAGACCAGAGATTCCGGCAGGGAGCTTATGCACGATGAACCACGGGAATACGGCATCTGATTTTGCGAGCACGGATTCAGGCACGACACCGGGATTGGACTGCACATACATCCACAGCATTGTGCCGATGAGCACGAAGAACACGGTGTTCACCAGATACAGAAACGCGCTGGACATAAGCGATCGCTTCGCGGCCGTAAGCGACTTTGCCGCAACGTAGCGTTGGGTGAAGCTCTGGTCGATACCGAAATTCTGCAGGTTGATGAACATCGCATAGATGAATATCACCCAGAACGTCTCATTACCCCAATCCGAAAACGAGAAACTTCCAAGCGAGAACTTTCCGGCTTCAATAGCCGCCGAAAAGCTCGTCGAAAAATCAGGAAGCGAAAAACCGAGAATGGCTACGCACAGAAGCGTTCCGGCGATGAGTATCAGCGACTGGAGAGCGTCTGTCCAAACAACCGCCGAAATCCCCCCCATCATCGAATAGATCGTGGTGGCCATTCCCGTCACGAGTATGATCGCCACAACCGGCCATCCGAAAAGAGTGTTCAGCAGAATCGCCAGAAGGAAAAGTATGAAGCCGGAACGGGCCGACTGCATCACCAGAAAACAAGCGCTGGCGTAAATCCTTGACCAAAGCCCATAGCGCGATTCCAGAAGGGAATACACGGAAACGCAGCCTGAATTCCGGTAGAACGGCACAAACCAGACTGCCGCAATCACTGCCGCTATCGGAACCGTAATCGACAGCACATATGGATTCCAGTTAGTGAGAAACGCTTTCGCCGGAAGCCCGAGAAATGCTATTGAAGAAACATGCGTGGCGAAAATGGAAAGCGCTACGGTCCATGTCGGAAGGCGTCCTCCGCCTGTCATGAACCCATCTGCATCACGGCCTCCCTTGCGGAACATGAAACTGCACCCGAAGAGAGTCGTACCAAGCAGATAGGCTGCAATGATTGCCGTGTCAATCCAAGACATTTTTCTGTTTCCTCATCCAAGGTCGAAGGTGCATACAAGATTGCGGTTGTCGGAGACTATCATATCCCAGGATCGCGGACGCTTTTCCGCAGGAACCGGTTTCGGATAGCAGTAATCGTTCTGGAACAACCTTACCTCTGCCGTCTTTTCAGGCGTGAACCGCAACAGGCAGTAGCCGAGATCGCCCCAGTTGCCGGTGGCGGGGAGCGACAGACGTCGCATGAATCTGCCGTCGCCGTCGAAGCGTCGCTGCCATTCGTGGTTCCAGCGGTGGATATGCCCGTGGATGAAGCCACGCACCCGCGGGATGTACGGCAGAAACTCCTCAAGCGGTTTACCCTTGCTGTTCAGCAGCTCTTCACAATCATGGTGGGCGCACACTATAGCCGGTTTGTCGCCCTTTGAAACAGTCGCTTCAAGCCATTCCGTCTGGACCGGATCCAATGCGCCTCTGACGACAATCTTATCGTCGCCGTCTTCACCTATCAGCGAATCAAGAAGAATGAAATCACACATCGGAGTCTCCACAACCTGAACCAAACGTCCCGGCAACGGCGACTTGGCCGCACATTCGGAATGTACAGCAAGAAATCCGGCACGACGGTCATGATTGCCCATCATGTACGAAACCTCCACTCCCGCATCTTCAAGTCTGCGGAACTGAATTGCGGAAAGCTCGTAGTCCTCCTTCGGCCCGACCGTACCGGCGATATCTCCGAATACCAGCGCCCTGCGCGGAATCTTCTCAAGCCCCAATGCGCTATCGATGCAGTATTGCAATCTTCTGTAGGCGAAAGAACCTGTGCCGCCGCCTGCCGCCACATGGCAGTCGGCCAGCAGAAGGATCAGATTGTCATCAAGCTCACGCTTCTTGCCGGATGCCGCAACAGCACCTGTCGCTGTTGCAGCCATTGCCGCCAAGGATGTCGCGCCTGTCAGAAACCCACGTCGCGTACAGGCCGACATGCCGCTATCGCATTCTGTGATACATTCCTTCATTTCTCCACCTTTAACTGTCATCATGCAGAATAGTCCGATTCCACTCCTGCTTTTATTCTGCAATCGCCGTCTATTTTACCATATGACATCTTTCCCCACCCCAACATCCATGAATTTCCACAAAAACCTGCCTTTGCAGATTTTCAACCGAACTGCCAATGCATAGGCACCGAAAAACGCTTCATGCAGGGATTTTGGTGCTTAATCTCATCTCAAATCCAAGATTAAGCACCAAAATCATATAAAACACCCTGATACATTGACTTAATCAATCAACTTTGATATTATTGTGGCATATCAATCGAAGGAGTATATTCATGGTTGGCCGCAAAAAAGAAATTGAAGAGCTCAATCGTCTGTATGAGTCGGATGAATCGGAATTCATAGCAGTCTACGGCCGGCGTCGCATCGGCAAAACATACTTGATTCGTGAAACCTTTGCCGACCGCTTTGCATTTCACCATACAGGACTCCCCAATGCATCCAAACAAAAACAACTTGCACATTTTAAAGAATCGCTGAATGCGGCGGGATTCAAAGGCGCAACGCCAACCGATTGGTTCAAGGCG
>JAGBFY010000489.1 GCA_017936245.1 Kiritimatiellia bacterium | reverse complement strand
GCGTCCAGCTCCGCGCGACACCCGTTGGTAAACCGTGGTCAAACGGTTGTTAAAAGGGCGTGGACGGAAGTCCGCGCCTTTTTGGTATAATTGGGCCAATGAAAATCGATGTGATAACGGTGTTCCCTGAAATGTTCCGGGGATTTTTTGGCGAAAGCATCCTCAAACGCGCTGCGGCAATGGGCGTGGCATCCATACGTACCGTTGACCTGCGTGATTTTGCGACGGATCGCCGCCGCACTGTGGACGACAAGCCGTATTCGGGCGGACCTGGTATGCTGATGAAGCCGGATGTATGGTTTCAGGCGATTGAGTCGTGTTTGGGCGACCGTTCCGTGCCAGCACGGATTGTGATGACGACCCCGACCGGCAGACCGTACACCCAACGTGTTGCGGAGGAGTTCTCTTCGGCGGAGCATCTGATCATCCTTTGCGGGCATTACGAAGGAATCGATGAACGGGTGAAGACGCTTGTCACAGATGAGATTTCTATCGGTGATTTTGTGCTTACCGGTGGAGAGATCCCGGCGGCGGCAATCGTCGATTCCGTGGTGCGCCTTCTTCCCGGTGTGCTCGGCGGCGGCAGCGAAGCGACGGCGAAGGAGAGCTTCGGTTCGGATGGACTTCTTGAGGCGCCGCAGTACACGCGCCCTCCGGAATATCGCGGACTCAAGGTCCCTGACGTGCTGATAGGCGGAGATCACGCAAAGACGGAAAGTTGGCGGAAGCGCCAGGCGTTCGATCTCACGAGCAGGAACCGTCCGGATATCATCGCAATGGGCGGCACGTATGCCGTATAGGGATGTCGGCACTTCGCAACCGGCGATAGGTATGTGATATAATTCACTCTTGTTTATGGGCAATGAACGTACAAGTGAAGCGTTGAATCGCAGGAACTCCACATTCGACAACAGATTGCGTCCTGTGGAGTTTTCGGAGTTCGTGGGTCAGCAGAAGATCCGCGACAGGCTGATGCTTGCAGTGCAGGCGGCAAAGGAGCGTGGTGAGACTCTCGACCACGTGCTTTTCTCCGGGCCGCCCGGTCTCGGCAAGACAACGCTTTCCTACATTCTCGGCGAGGCGATGGGGGTTCGGGTCAAGACGACCTCCGGTCCGGTGCTCACGAAGCCTGCCGACCTTGCGGGGCTGCTTACATCCCTTGAGGCTGGCGACATCGTGTTCATCGACGAGATCCATCGCATGGCGAAAACGGTTGAAGAGTACCTGTACTCGGCCATGGAGGATTTCGCTATAGATATCATGATCGATCAGGGGCCTAACGCTAGAAGCGTGCGCCTTGAGCTGCCGCGTTTCACCCTTGTCGGTGCAACTACGCGCATCGGACTCATTGCGGCTCCTTTGAGGGCGAGGTTCGGTCTTGTGAACCGTCTCGACTACTATGAGCCGGCAAAGCTTGCGGAGATTGTTGAGCGGTCTGCGGCAAAGCTTGGTGTTGAGATCGATCCTGACGGCGCTCTTGAGATCGCCCGTCGCGCACGCGGTACGCCCCGCATCGCCAACAATCTCCTGCGCCGCGTCCGCGATTATGCGCAGGTCAAGGCGAACAACCGCATAACGGGCGAAGTTGCGAAGGATTCGCTTGAGCTTCTGGAGATCGATCCGCACGGACTCGACGAAATGGACGTTAAGATTCTTGAGACGATCTGCGTGAAGTTCGGCGGCGGACCGGTCGGTCTTTCCACGATCGCCGTATCCGTCGGCGAAGAGCCTGATACCGTCGAAGAGGCGTATGAGCCGTTCCTTATAATGGAAGGGTATCTCGATCGTACTCCGAAAGGACGCGTTGCCACAGATCTGGCGTTCTCGCGGCTTGGTCTTGCAAGATGAGATAAGGGGATGCATCAATGAAGATTCTGGCGGGGCTTGGAAATCCGGGCAAGGAATATGAATCGACACCTCACTCAATAGGGTTTGAGGTTGCAGACGCGGTTGTCCGCGAAATGGCGGCGACGTTCAGGAAGGCGGCGTCCTTCAAGGGAGAGCTTGCGGACGGACGGTTCGCCAACGGGAAGCTGCTGGTCGTCAAGCCGATGACGTTCATGAACCTTTCCGGCGACAGTGTCGCACCTGTCGTAAAGTATCACAATGCAACGGCGGCGGATCTTGTCGTCGTTTCTGATGACATCGATCTTCCTGTCGGGCGCATCCGCATCCGCAAGGGCGGCAGCGCAGGTGGACATAACGGACTCAAGTCGGTTATAGAGCGTCTGGGAACTCAGGATTTCATACGGCTTAAGATCGGGGTCGGACGTGACCGCAACGACCGAAGCAAGGTGATAGGCCATGTTCTCGGCAAGTTCGACCGCGACACTCGTGCCTTGATGGATTCCAAAATCGTTCCTGCCGCCGTGAAGGCTGTCGAGCAGATATTCACAGAAGGGCCGGATGCCGCCATGAACGTATGGAACGGCTGGTCTGCAATCGAAGCCCAGAAGTGACCTCGTGGAATTTTCGAATGTATTCACCGGTTGAAACGGTGTAGAAGGATGCCGTGATGTTTTTTTTTTCAATGCCATTGGACGTCAATGTGTTTTTGGCTTTTGCCTAAAGACTGATTTTTGTTGAAAAAAAAAATGATTTTGGTACTATGGTCGCCGTTTCTGTTTTGAAAAAATAGGTTTGGAGATACCATGATAAAAATCACATCGTTGGGCATGCTGTGTCTGCTTCCGGCAACGGCGATTTTCGCCGCCGTTGCGGATTATGCCAAGCCAGACATAAACATAGCTGTTTCTGGTTCGCAGACGCTGATGGTCACGAATGCTGAGGTGCAGGTTGACGTTGCGCCAGGCGCGTCAGCCAATTTCCTCGAAGTGGAGAAGGATGTATCCGTGAGAGTTCAGGAAGGCGGCTCTGCTATCTTGAACGGATTGAGGAACAATACATCCTGGCACAGCAAGGTGAAACTTTGGCTCGATGCTTCCGAAGAATGGACGCTTGAACCTGAAAAGAACTCAGCAGGCGTTGTGCAGACTGTCACCGAGAACGGCAAGAAAGGTGCGGTAATCGTAAAATGGCATGACCGCCGAAGAGAGCAGACCGAATGGCTTGGCTACAACGACCGTGACATCAATCCGAGTAATACGGGTGGGCAGGTATACCCCACTACGATGCCGTATGTAGTTTCAAACGGCTGCAATGGACTTAACTTCGTGTCGTTTGGTCCATTTGGGTCCAGCCGCCGTATGGCCTTCATGAGGAGAATTGACGGGGTGATACAGGATGACGGCGGAAGTGGCGGTCCTAATCCCAATCATTCACTTGATGCAAAATATGTGATGATGGTATTCGGCAGCCAGAACGGAGGCGGCAATGCTGTGATATCGGGAAAGCGAGGCACTACGTCTCTATTTCCTCGCAAGACTATCACTTCCAAAACCGGTGAACCGGGCCCAAGCGCGGAGATTGAGATTTTCGCTTCAGACCGTGATGCACGGCTTGATGGTGTGGATATTGAACCCAGCAGAACTGGTTTGAACGGTGGATGGCAGGTGTTTTCATTTGCACCGAAAAAGAATGTTGAAGTGAACGGCGAATATCTTGATGAACTGGTGACTGGTCTTGGCTGGAATCCGTGGGCATGGTACGGTGGACAGAATTACGCGGAGATTCTGATATTTACCGAAATGCCGACCGATCAGGAGATAGAATCGGCGGAACACTATCTTGCTGAAAAGTGGGGGATATCAACGTTCAAAACTAAGGAAGAAGGCGAGGTGCGGCTTTACGGAAATGGTTCGGCGACTGTTGCGGCTGGAACTGTGCGAATGGGCGGAATGTTTGGAGGAACGCTTTCTGTGGCTAAAGATGCTGAGCTTGTGTTGACGGATGCGCAACTGGTGCCGACCGCTCCCGCGTCAGGCATGTCAGGTTGGTACGATCCAAACCGTGAGGATATGCGGGAGATTGTGGGCGATGCGGTTGCACGAGCGAATAAATTGAAAAATATCGCAGGTCCGTACAATGGCAAGGCATATGAACTGAAAGCGTTCAGCCGTCAGCCTGCGGTCGTCTCGGAAGTGCGTGGCTGGGGCTCAAGCATGGATTGGTGCGATTATTCAACCAACAAAACCGGCGGCACCGGAAATACGCTCCGCTTTGATACCTCCGATGACGGGGTGGAGTACTCCATGCCGGTAAGAACGGGATTCATGATGCTTGATACCCGTGCGGGCGGCGGTACGCCGTTTCTTGATACGTCGGTCTATTCGTTCAATAGTGCGGTTCAATCGCAATATGTATTAGCGCGTAATATTGGATCGCCGATATTCAGTATAAAGAACAACAGTGCTTTCGTGACAAACTCGCCTACGTATCTCAATGGCGTTAAGGTGGATTCGGGTAAGAGGGGCTACAATTCCCGCCCAGAGCTTCTTTCATTCAGCTTTACGCAGGATATGCCGATAAAGTGCATCGGCGCCTGGCAGCAGTCGCAGGCATATTCCAATAGTGATCCGGAATTTGAGCTTCGTCATGGCGAAATCATATTCTATCCGACAGTCCTTTCCGACCGTGACCGGAAGGACACGGAAGCTTACCTGATGGCGAAGTGGATTGGCGTTACGCCTACAGGGTATGGAATGCCCGGCTTGATGACAGTGACAGGGGCGGGTAACGTGAAGACCGCGAACGGCAGGATGCGTCCCAAGACCGATGAAGGCTTCACCGGCAGGATGGAGATTGAGGACGGAACGTTGCTGTTCACCGTCGATGCGACCTGCGCCTCTCCTGTGACAGATGTGATATCCATATCGAATGGCGAGCTTTCCACTCCGGAATCCGTCACGGTCGATCTGTCGTTTCCGACGCGTCCAGAGACAGGGAAGTACACCTTGGTCTCCGCCAAGGTGTGGAATTCGACGACTGTCAGCCTCGGTGAAGTATCCGGTCCTCAATGCATAGATGGAATCATCTATCATGTTGAGCGTGAAGGCAATGCGCTAACGCTTACGGTGTGGCGTCCCGGAATGAGGTTGATAATCCGATGAGAAGGGCTGCGTCCGTCTTCCTGATTTTCCTGTCAGCAGTGGACATCCTTGCCGCACCTGTCGGCATGACCCGAACGGATTGGTACGGAAGTCCGGTGGCTTGGCGGTTTGATGTCGCTGCGCGTCGTGTCGAGGCGACAGGGGTTGAAGACTGCATGTCTCTGGAGACAGTGCGCTCTTCGGCGATAGCTTTCTCCGTCGTGGCAATGCCAGAGCGAAGCCGTTCAAGGGACTGGGCGACATTCGGAATCGGCGTCACGGACGGCAGCGACAACTATTGGCGCCTTTCGTTCGTGCAGGCGCCGCCGGGTAAGGTAAAG
>JAGBFY010000488.1 GCA_017936245.1 Kiritimatiellia bacterium | reverse complement strand
AGAGCAAAAAACACTATGAACGGGAAGATGCAGAATGCCGCCAGAAGGCCTATGTTGAAAATGAACGCAACGGCCGTCGCGAAATGGGCGAGAATGCAGCCGACCGTTCCGATGATGAGAAGCTGGCGGCGTCCGAGCCGGTCAATGAGGAAGAGTCCCGCGAATGTGCCGAGTCCCAGGACGATGCTAAGCGCAGCGGCGGCAGCAAGCGCTCCCTGTGCGGAGAATCCCGCCATTTCAAAAATGCGCTTTGCAAAATACATCATCGCATTGACGCCTGAAAGCTGATTGAACATCGCCACGCAGAACGCGAGCATTATCGGTTTTAGATTCGCCTTGGAGAAAAACGGACCGACAGGCATGGCGCTTTCGGCGAAATCGCAGCATTGCGGCACCGGTTTCCGCATCTCAATCCAGCGCGGCGATTCAGACAGGAAAAGCGTAAGAACAGTGAACACAAGCGCCGGCAACGCCTCCGCTCCAAGCATCCACCGCCATGTCGCATCACCAAGACCCGCAGACCCAAGGCCCAGGTTCACGAACTGCGACACCACCATGCCAAGGACTATGTTGAACTGAAAGAGCCCACCCAGCTGACCGCGACGCGCAGGAGGCGCGATCTCCGCAATGTACACGGGGGCGGCTATGGAGGATACGCCGACTCCGATGCCGCCGATGAAACGTGCGAACATCAAGTCCCATGGTCCTACGGCAATCCCACTCCAAACGGCCGAAACCAAATAGAACACACCCACCCAGAAAAGGGTGGGCTTGCGCCCTAGCCAGTCGGTGATGCGTCCGCCAAAAAATGCACCGAGGACCGTTCCCCACAGCGCACTGCTCATCACCCAACCGTGAAGAACAGGGGAAAGCCTCCAGAGCTGCTGGATCTGCTGTTCGCCGCCGTTGATGACAGCGGTATCGTATCCGAAGAGAAAACCTCCCATCGCAGCGGCAAACGCCAGAAACGCAAGGCGTCTGGATGTGGATACCTTTGCATTCGTCTCCATTTTCCATGCTCCTACAATTGCTATTTGCGATGAATTATATCACACCTCAACTTTCTGGGCATTTGTGAAAACCGCAAATCATTTTGCAATATCCGCAAGGTTAATGCTACAATATGCGTCATGGAGACAATAGGCATTTTGATCGAACGGCAACGCACGTACGGGCGACGTCTGTGCGAGGGAATCATACGCTTCGCGCGTGAAAGGACAAATTGGACACTGCGTATCGTCGATTTCATGAATCTGCCGCACATCGCGCACAACAAGGACATCGACGGATTCATAGCCAGGGTAATGGATGACCGCGCGGAGGAGCAGCTGCGGGCGACAGGCAAACCAGTTGTAGACGTATTTTTCGAACGTCCGCGCATGGGTTTCGCCGCCGCAGACCAGAACGCCCTCCTTGTGGGGCAGATGGCGGCTCAACACTTCATAGAGCACCGTTTCACCAACTTCGCATTCTGCGGATACAATGGAAGAAGCTATTCCGACAGACGTCGGGACGCATTCATCCAATGTCTCGAACAGAATCACTTCGGCTGTACGATATACCGCACTCCGCCAAGTGCTCTCAAGGATTTCAACAATTCGGTGGTTCTGCAGGAGCGCTTCGGATTCGCATCAGACCACCGTGCGCTGGCAACATGGATATCCAAGCTCCCCAAGCCAGTCGGAGTTTTCTGTTCTCACGACATGCGTGCATATCATCTTGCGGAGGCATGCAGAAGCCTGCGTCTCCAGATACCAGATGATGTGGCAATCCTCGGCGCAGACGACGATGAACTTGTCTGCAACTTCTCCGATCCGCCGCTCTCATCCATAGATCAGAATGCGTACGGGATCGGCTATGCGGCAGCCGAGACACTTCAGTCCATGCTGCAGAATCCGGGTATTGTTCCGCCGCCCGTGCTTATCGCTCCCGTCCATCTGATTGAACGCGAATCAACGCGCATCTACCCCGTCAACCCTCCCTGGCTTTCAGACGCTCTTATTTTCATACGGAGAAACATATCAGGCAATCTCACCGCCTCGGATGTCTATGCCGCAGTCGGAAAATCACACACCCTGGTGGATTCCGCTTTTCGCAAAACATTCGGAACATCCGTGCAGAAGACAATCATCCGCACGCGGCTTGAAGAGGCGAAAAGACTGATACGTGACACATCTCTTACGTTAACGGAGATAGCAGCCAAAACCGGATTTTCGACGGTGCAGTACTTCTGCTCGTCATTCTCGAAGGCATGCGGCTCATCCCCTTCGGCCTACCGAAATAAATGAGAATTTTCCAATTCTTTCATCCGCAACGGAAATGACAATAGACCCTTGAAGAAAAAATAACCCGCTTGATGTGGGGACAAGACCCTTCAGGAATCCACCCGGCATCAGTTCAGTGCGAACCTGAGGACAGGGCGTTCCAAAATCTTCCGTACCCATCGCCGACTTAGCCGCATCAAAAAAAGACCTGCAAAATCGGGTGTTTCTCCCATGCAGGTCACGAAGTCGCTAAGCGCTCCAAGTTCAGTGAAATAAAAAAGCCGGAATATCCCCCGAGCGCAGCGAGCCGCGGAGCGGTCGCTAGAGGGGTGCGTCCTACTCTCGCACGGGCGAGTCCCGCACTACCCTCGGCGAAGGAGCCCTTAACTTCCGTGTTCGGAATGGGAACGGGTGTGACAACTCCTCTATGTCCACCGGCAAAAAGCCGCAAGCTGGATGCCGCGAGTCATTCAGTTCGCCAAGATACAGTGCTCGTCTTTGAAATACACGTCTGCCAACGCGAACATTTCCCACCACACTCCAATAGTGGTGGACATTGTCGTCCTTCTTTCTTTTTATTGCCCTCAAAAACATGCCTGTATTTTCTCATATTCGGCAATGCAATCATAGAGGGAAGGTCTTCACTACACGGTTTTTTCGAACGTTATGTCATAGAATTTGAGTAAACACTTAAGATAAGGTCAATTATCTACATGAAAAAGTCAAACTTAGGGTCGAACATGGAAAGTCGGGCTATGCTATAATCTGTCGCCATGGATTCATGCAGACTGTGTCCGCACTCATGCGGGGCGAACCGTGAATCCGGCGCCGCCGGATTCTGCGGTCAAATGGGCATTCGAGCGCACGCCTGCGCGGCAGGATACGCCGCCGCTCATTGTCAGGATTCTTGTACTTCCCGGACATGCCGACGAAGCGATCGAAAACCTCGCCTGGCTCGCAACGGAACTTTCATCAGAAATACCCGTATCGATAATGAGCCAGTTCACTCCCGCATACAAGGCGCTCGAAACACCTCCGTTCAACCGGAAAGTAACGGAGGAGGAATACGAATCCGTAACCGAAGCCGCTGCCGACTTTGGTTTCGAGAACGGCTGGATACAGGGATATGAAGCCGCCGACCCCGATCTCGCCCTTCTCGGTGAAAACATGCCCGAAGGTCATGGCTCCGTCGGCAAACTTGGACAATGACCGCAGCTTGATGCACAAATGTCACACAACCGACAAGATGGATTTCTGTTGATATGGTAAAATTAACGACATGAACATTTTTGACACACACGCCCATTTCCCAGAAGACCCATATAGGATTTCGGAGCTTCTCGAACGCGCATCCTCTGCCGGCGTTTCGCAGCTGATGGCGGTTGGCGGATCCGGAGAACTGAACCGTGCAGCCTTTCTGGCCGCTTCAACGGCAAAGGCTTCCGCATCTGCACCAACCGTCCGTCTGGCGTTGGGTCTCGACCGGGATCAGGTTGGCAGTGCCTGTCCCTCATGCCCGAAATACGATCTCTCGATTGTGATAGACAACCGCAAGACACTATCCGCCATAGGCGAAATCGGGCTGGATTTTCATTACACTCCCGAAACAGCGAAAGCGCAATGCGACCTGTTCGCCGCTCAGCTTGAACTCGCGAAGGAGCTTGACCTTCCCGTGGTGATCCACACGCGCGATGCAGATGACGCCACGCTCGGGGTGCTCGACGAGAACGACTTCCACAACGGGATCATACACTGTTTCACAGGGTCTGTCCCCTTTGAGCGGAAACTTCTGGACCGCGGATTCATGATATCCATATCAGGGATTGTCACATTCCGTGCGGCCGAGAATGTACGTGAAGCGGCACGATACGCGCCTGACGACCGTCTTCTCATCGAAACCGACTCCCCTTTTCTCGCACCGGTCCCGATGCGCGGAACGGAAAACGAACCATCCTTCCTTCCGTACACGTTGAAGTTCCTCGCCGAGCAGCGAAACACATCGCCCGAGGCATTGGCCGTTCTCACCACCGAAAACGCCAGGAGGATTCTCAAATGCTGACGCCTGCCACAATCGCAAAGATAAAGGAACTGATGGCCGAGGCCTCCGTATTCGAAGATGATATTGAGGAGTCGTTCATTCTTGGCGGCGGACCTGGCGGACAGAAAACCAACAAGACATCCAACGTGGTCCGGCTCAAGCACGAACCCAGCGGACTCAACATCCGATTCGGAGAAACACGTTCTCGTGAGGATAACCGCTGGCTTGCACGCCGCGCCCTTGCTGAAGCCATACTCGAACGCGAGAACAAGCGCAAATCCGCAAGACAGCAGGCCGCCGAGAAGAAACGACGCCAGAAACGCAGACGTTCACGCCGCCAAAAACAGCGCATGCTTGAAGAGAAACATGCACATTCCGAAAAGAAGGCGGCACGCAAACCCGTCGATTGGTAAACGTATCAGATACCGGATGCCTGTTGAACATCCGACCGGCAATTGCCAGAAACTCCAAGCGGATTCTTGGCCGATTCGACTAGTTTCATGAAATCGAATCCATAATCCCTGATGTTGCCGCATGGAGTCTGCACGAATCCGCACGTCTGCAGAGTCCCAGTATGGGAAAGAAACGCAAATCCCCTGCCGCCTATGCACGTACCGGCCTGCGGACAGCAGGTGAGTTTCACGTTTTTACCTTTTGCCCAGGCTATTGCGGTTTCAACCTCCGAAGCATCCGGCACAAGCGAGTCGATGGACTTTCCGCGCCCGGTAGGCACCAGAAAGAACAGATCCAGCCGCGAGGCGCCTTCACCCATCGCCATGTCGTAGATCGCATCAAGTGTGGGGACAGACCCTTCATGCGTGGGGACAGACCCTTTGCGCACCACAGTGTTAATCTGGAATGGCATCCCAACCGCCCGGGCGGCAGACATTGCAGCATGGACGGAATCCCAGGCACCGTCAACGCCTCGAAATGAATCGTGGGTTTCCTTATCCGGCCCATCGACCGAAAATGAGCACGCCATCACCCCGGCATCCTTGAGTTCGCGAAGTCTGGCCTCCGTCACAAGCATACCGCAAGGGGCAAGAACGCTTCTTATGCCCAATGACGACGCGTATCTTACCAGCTCCGGAAGATCGTTGCGT
>JAGBFY010000487.1 GCA_017936245.1 Kiritimatiellia bacterium | reverse complement strand
TTTTTGTCCCGGTTGCCTTTCTTAATCCGCCTTAACTGAGGATGCGTATAATCAACTGTATTGTCCGTATGATGCCAGTCATTGATTGAGAATTAAAAACCGACCCTGATCCCCTCCGCTCTGAACGCATCCACAAACTCGCGCACCACATCTCGGCCAAACTCGGTCTTGGTTATCTTGTAGTCAGTAGTCGCTGTGTCCCACATGCAAAACCCTTCATGGTGCTTTGTCGTCAGCACGGCGTACTCCATGCCCGCCGCTTTTGCGGCTTTCGCCCACTGCTTGGCATCGTAGAGATCGGGATTGAAACGGGGAAAATACCTTTTGCTGTAGGTGTCGGCATCTATCGCCTCATAGCTCATCACCCATTCATGTCGGGCCGGAACCGCGTAGAGTCCAAAATGTATGAACATTCCAAACCTGTCGTGCAGCCACCATGACATGCGCTCGGCGCGCTGTGCATCCGTCTCGTTGAAAATCCGTTTGGGCGGTACGGCACCCTCCGCCGTGAACACCGTCAAACAGAACACGGCAAAAACACATCCTATGATATGTTTTGTTTGACTGCCTAAGTCAAAAACAGTCATGACTTTCTTTAGCGTTGCCATTGTCAACAATCCTTTCCTTTTATCGACTCTTGCAAAACACGGTCATTTCCCCTGCTCCAGCGGAACGACAGGCGTCTTGTACGTTTAAGATCTTGAACAGGCAGGACACCCGTTTCCCAAGCATTGCAAGTTGTGCAAGTGCCTTCATGGTGAATCATCAGCGGGTGAAGGCGATCAGTACCGGATATGCCATTGCCGGGATGAAAAGAACGGAATCAAGCATATCAAGGAAGCCGCCCTGACCCGCAGGCATGAATGTAGCCGAATCCTTGACGTCGAACTCTCGCTTAAAACGGCTTTCGATAAGATCGCCCGCAGTACCGACAATCGCGAGAAACGCACCGCCTGCCATCGCAACCGGATAGGAAAGCGCATTCCATGCCTTTATCTCGTCGCCCCAGTTGAAATGGCGAGCCAGAGCGAGCATGCCCGCAGCCACAACCGCAGAGAACAGCATCGAACCGACGAGCCCTTCCCATGACTTCTTCGGCGAGATGGAAGGACACATCTTGTGCTTGCCGAACGCCATACCGAACGCAAACCCGCCCGTATCGGAGAACTTGGTTACGGCGATCAACGCAAACAGGGTGTATAGACCGGTGCGCGAAACCCATTCAGAGGAATACGACGGTGCGCCAATCTGCGCCAAAAGAAGGAAGAATGACATCAGAAACGGCACATAGAAAAAGCCGGCCAGCGTCGATGCTATCGCCCCAACCGGGTTATTATAGCGTGAATTGAAGGTCACCAAAGCACACAGCAGAAAAACCACCAATGGGAAAGCCACCGCCGACGCACAGGGAACAGCAAACAGCAGCAATCCCTTTTTGAACCCCATAAGGCCTATCGCAGACATCCACGCAAGCCCCATGAGAATTCCGAACCATGCAACAGGCTCGTACTTCTTTTTCGCCATTTGGTAGAACTCCAGCTGGGCGAGAGCGGCAAGAACGGCAACGATCGGAAGCAATGCGCGGAGAGGACAGTACAGGAAGAGTCCGACCACGAAGAGTCCGACCGTCAGGCCTGAAAGGGTGCGCTTTAGGATTGGATTCATTACAGAGCTATACGGAGCGTCGATTCACGAGCGGGACCGATGGAAAGGATTCCGAGCTTTGCGCCGGAAAGTTCCATGAGCCGATCCACATACGCCTTCGCCTTGGGCGGCAGATCCTCGATCTTCGTGATGTTGGAGGTTTCGCACAGCCAGCCATCCATCTCCTCATAGACGGGCTTCACTCGGGCGAGCTCCGCAGATGAGGAAGGCATGTAGTCGATCTGCTTGCCGTCCAGCTCGTACGCAACACATATCTTGATCTTGGGAAGCGTATCCATCACGTCAAGCTTGGTGAGGGCCCAATAGTCGATTCCGTTCACCTGCTGGGCATAGCGGGCGATGACCGCATCGTACCAGCCGGTACGGCGGGGACGCTTCGTGACCGCGCCGAACTCGTGTCCGCGCTCGGCCATGGTCTTGCCGTCCTGATCCTGCTTATCGACAGCATCATAGAGTTCCGTCGGGAACGGGCCTTCGCCGACGCGCGTCGTATACGCCTTGATAACGCCGACCACGCAGTCGATGTCGCGCGGAGAGAGACCGGAACCGATGCAGGCGCCGCCGGATGTAGGATTGGAAGAGGTCACAAAGGGATATGTGCCGAAATCTATGTCGAGCATCGTGCCCTGCGCACCCTCAAGAAGAATGGACTTGCCCGCCTTTTTCGCCTCATGGAGCATAGGAACGGTGTCGCGCACGTAAGGGGCAAGCTTCTCCTGAACGATCTTGTATGTGGCGACGAGTTCATCGGCGTCAAGCTGATAGTCCTTGATGGTGCAGCCGGGAACTTCGATGGAATCTCCTTCATCGACGCGCTCGTTCTTGAGCATGCGGAGCTTAGAGTTGGTATCGTTCACCTGCTCGCGGACAAGGTCAAGGAATCCATCCGCAAGCATATCGCCGCAGCGCAGACCGGTGCGCGAGACCTTTGCGGCGTAGGCAGGACCGATTCCGCGACCGGTGGTGCCGATCTTCTTTCCGGGCGCACGGGCGGCCTCTTCAGCCTTGTCGAGCGCACGGTGGTAGAGCATCACCATCTGCGTACGGGTGGAGATGAAGAGACGTCCCTTCGCCTCGATACCTGTAGCGCGGAGCGTTTCGATCTCCTCGATGAGATCCAGGGGATTCATCACAACGCCGTTTCCGATGACGCACACCTTGCCGTCATGGAGAATGCCACTGGGGATAAGACGCAACACGCGCTTCTTACCCTCGGCGATGACCGTGTGACCTGCATTGGAGCCACCCTGATAACGCACCACAAGATCCGCCTTGTCGGTAAGAACATCAATGATCTTGCCCTTGCCTTCATCTCCCCACTGGGAACCGATCAGAACCGTATTCATCTCTTTTTTGAAACCTCTTATAGTCGTTTTACTTGCTCTACTGGTGAAATTGACTTAAAATCGCCTACTATTGTACCATAATTCCCGTTCCTAAGGGCATTTTTCCACAGGATTAATTAAATGCCTCTTTTTCACGCCCCCCATTACTTCCTTCAATTTCCCAAGAGAACTTGTCCGTTCCAG
>JAGBFY010000486.1 GCA_017936245.1 Kiritimatiellia bacterium | reverse complement strand
CACCAACGCCGCAAGTTCATGGGTGCCCATTCCTCTGCCGAAGCAATCAGAGCCTATGAACGATACGGTGAGAGACAATGCCATTCCTGCGCCTCTAAAAAGCGCTGTGGCACCGTAACCGGCAAAAGATGTCAGTCTTGATACAGCCTTCATTGCACTGCCTCTCCTTGATTTGCTGCACATAAGATACAACATATCCGCGATTTTTCACACCCCCTAATTATAGGGGGATTAAAAGTCCCGTCCGTTTATGATAAAATTCTTCACAAATGTTCAGATTGCTTCTTGTCACATTCATCCTATCCTCGCATCTTTCTGCATTGGCGGAACACCGTTCCGGTGTTGCAACCGATGGGACGATAACAAACACGTCTGACCTTGCAAAAGTCCTTAATACTTTCAGCGCAACAAATATTCCGTTCAATCTGACGGTATCCGTGATATCCCCTGTGAAAAACCCGACGCTAACCTTTGCCGCCGAGGATTCCAGCGGAAGAATGCTTTTCAGAAGAGACAGATCATGCAATCAGATAGATGTACGCCAAGGTGATCTGATCAGAATAAAAGGTTCAACAAAAATAGACCCTCGAATTAACCTCATGTTTGCGGCGATAGGAAACATTGAGGTATTATCCCATTCGGTTCCGCCATCGCCGATTGAAATCGACTGGAGTGACATCCGCAAGGGAGAATGTAACATTCGGCTGGTAAAGGCAAAAGGGATAGTCCACGACGCTTTCCGTGACGAGATCGACAGGAGAAGGGACTATGTCCAGCTGAAAAACGGACTGGAAAGCATATTTGCATGTGTATTCACCGATGGAACCGAGCAGGACAACCTCAGAAATCTTATTGGAGCCGAAGTTTCGGTCATCGGCATATACATGCCTCATCGCGGCATGAGGAGGATACTTGGCAACACAATATATGTCACCAGCTGGGATGATTTCAAAGTTACAAAGCCAACCCACGCCGATCTTTTCGATGTCCCGTCTCTGAAAGACATTCCTCAATCCGTCTTGCCAAACCTTAACACGGCAGGACGCCGCCGCACCGCAGGAAAAGTAATAGCCGTCTGGCATGACGACAGGATTCTGCTTCGCACCGCCGACAATTCCATTGTCCGCGTGGATCTGATGGACGGCAATCCACCGAAATACGGAGACTTTGTCGAAGTAGCGGGACGACCGGAAACGGATCTGTACCGTCTCAATCTCTCACGGGGAATATGGAGACCGTTCAATGATGCCGGACAGAAACGCTCCGATGAAACGCCGGAAGACGTCACCGTCCGAAATCTAACCATGACGGAGGCGGGAGAGCCGGCGTTCCAGACTAAATACCACGGCAGAGCCATACAGATAAAAGGACGTGTGATAAGTGTTCCCCAAACAGAGGAATACAATAGACTAGTGATGGAATGCGACAGGCAGATGGTTCATGTCGACGCAAGTTCATGCCCTGAATCGTTAAGGAATGTGGAGGTCGACTGCACGATATCCGCCGCCGGAACCTGCCTTATGGATACCGGCAACTGGCATCCTAACGCGCCGTTCCCGCACATAGAAGGATTCTCGATCATAGTGCGCACCCCTGATGACATAAAGATTCTCTCATATCCTCCGTGGTGGACGGCAGGCAAGCTGGTGGCCGTAATCGGCGCCCTTCTCGGACTCCTCTCCGGCATATTCATCTGGAACAGAATGCTGAACCGCCTCGCGGAACGGCGCGGACGCGAACTTGCGGACGAAAAGCTAGCGCATGTCACTTCCGACCTTAAAGTTTACGAACGCACGCGTCTTGCCGTGGAACTTCACGACTCGCTTTCGCAGAACCTGACCGGCGTTTCACTCGCAATCCGGGCGGCGAACCGTCTTGCGGATTCGGATTCCGACGGCATGCGTCAGTCGCTCAACGTTGCAGCCAAGGCTCTTGACTCATGCCGCGATGAACTCAGAAACTGTCTGTGGGATCTGAGAAATCAGACGCTTGAAGAAACTGACATGAACGAAGCCATCCGGCAGACTCTTGCACCGCATATAGGCGACAATACGAAACTTTCCGTCCGGTTCAACGTTTCACGAGAACGGCTTTCGGACAATACCGCGCACTGCATCCTGCGCATAATCCGCGAACTTGTGGCGAACGCTGTGAGGCACGGCGGCGCATCAGCGATAAAGATCGCCGGTTCAACTGAAGAAGACAGACTTCTCTTCTCGGTTTGCGACAATGGATGCGGATTTGATCCGGACAGCCGCCCGAACGCCGCCGACGGACACTTCGGTCTCCAGGGAATACAGGACCGCGTCGACGGATTCGAAGGAGAGCTGTCCATAAAAAGTGCGCCAGATGCCGGTGCGAAAGTAACCGTTTCGATCAAGGTCAACATTCCAAAACAAGCGGACTGACAATGAAAAACACCATACGCGTTCTGATCGCAGACGATCATACAATAGTGAGAATCGGGCTTCGCACACTCCTTGGAGCGGAGAAGGATATTGAAGTGGTCGGCGAAGCCAAGAATGGCGAGATGGCGGTGAAGGAGGCGTTGCGTCTTCGGCCGGATGTCGTCATAATGGATCTGGTGATGCCGAAGATGGACGGCGCCGAGGCGACCGCTGTGCTTCATGAGAAGTTACCTGAAACCAAAGTGATAATTCTCACAACATTCGGCTCATCGGACGGTATCGCCCACGCCATAGAATCCGGCGCCGCCGGTGCGCTCATGAAAACCGCCGACGACGCCGCGCTCATATCCACAATCCGCTCTGTTGCCGGCGGCAAAACCGTAATCTCTCCCGACATAAAACGGCTTCTCGCGGAGGATCCGCCGATTCCCGTTTTGACCACCCGGCAGGCTGAGGTCCTTCAGTCTATGATGAGAGGTCTCACGAACCGCGACATCGCGAAACAGCTCGGAATCCGTCAGGATGGCGTAAACGAGCATGTGGCGGCGATCCTTGCAAAAATCGGTGCGGCAAACCGCACAGAAGCCGTCGCCATAGCGCTGCGCAAACACCTTCTGAAACTATAAAGGTTTCGGCACTGGATCCGCATGCATCAAAGCATTATTGCTACAAGGAACGTTCGCGCTTGACCGATTCCCACGCAGCGTTGATGCGTGCCATCTGATCATTGATGGTTGCTATGACCTCATCGGGAAGACCTTTTGATCGAAGCGTATCGGGATGGAGATGTTTCACCTTTTCACGATAGGCATGCCTGACCTCTTCATCCGATGCATCTGGAGAAACACCAAGCACATCATATGGCGATTGGGGTGAGACCGGTTCTGGGGGAGCAGACGATCCATGCCTCTGTGCTTTCCCAGACGATGGCTTGTTGAGATAATCCCTGACCTTTTCCTCCACCCAGTTCCCGATGATGGACCCTATGAGACCGCCAACAATGCCGCCGCCTCGCGCACTGCCGAGAACGGCTCCGGCCACAGCTCCGATCCATCTCATTCCGCCGCCTCGATCTTCATGATGCGGAGAATCGCAGGACGACCGTAATCACGCTTGCCAAGACCGATTCCGACACCTTTCACCCTGTATGCGGCAGGCAAAGCCTCCCGCGTACGGAACGCCGCCGCCAACGCAATGCCGGTTGGGGTCACACACTCGCCCTTCACATCTGAAATGCGAAGCGGAACGCCCGTCGCCGCCGCGATGTTCAGCACCGCAGGAACCGGAACCGGGAGCTCACCATGGGCGCACATTACAGTACCGGAACCTTCGGTCAGTCCCGTAACGACGCATTCCGTCTCGCCGAGATCGTCGAATAGAACCGCCGCCGAGACGATATCAACAATGGAATCAATCGCCCCGACCTCATGGAAATGCACCTCGTCCAAAGGCTTGCCGTGCGCCTTCGCCTCAGCCTCCGCCACGAAACGGAACGCCCTCTTCGCCAACGACCTTGCCCGGTCGCTCATCTCACCTCTGTCTATTATGGCTTCCACATCCGCAAGATTGCGGTGTTCGTGATGGTGGTGATGATGGTGATGGCGATGCGGAAGAATCACATCGAAGTCTGTTCCTGCAATCCCGTAGGATGCCTTTTCGGAAATCACATATGAAAATTCATCGCCGAGCTTCAGCGAATCCAAGACCGCTTTCAGCCTCTCTTGGCTTGCCCCGAGCGAAAGAAGCGCCCCCACAGTCATGTCACCGGAAATTCCGGCAGCCCCTTCAATGTAAAGCATGTCAGACCTTCTTCCCTTTCATACGCCGCAGCATGCGGCAGGCGACAACCGCCGCCCCGAAACCGTTATCGATGTTCACGACGCTCACCCCTTCGGCGCAGGAGTTGAGCATCGCAAGCGCGGCGGCCACGCCACCGGCTCCTGCACCGTAACCGACGGATGTCGGAACCGCCACGACAGGCGACGCCACCAGTCCCGAAACCACACTTGGCAAAGCCCCCTCCATACCAGCTACAGCAATGACGACATCCGCTTTGCGGACATCTTCGATCACACCGAGAAGACGGTGCAGCCCGGCCACGCCGACATCAAAGAACCTGTCGACCTTGCCGCCGAAGAATTCAACCGTCCCAGCGCACTCCTCGGCAACCGGAATGTCCGCCGTGCCGCCGGTGAGAACGGCAACGCGTCCAGGAAGTCTGCCGGTCTTTCCGGGCAGGACAAGGAGCCTTCCCACAGAATCGTATCTGACATTCAGTCCCGTCGCAGCGACCGTATTCGCCTGTTCCTTCGTAACGCGCGTCGCAAGAACGCCTTGGCGCTTCTCAGCGAACGCCCCGAATATTCCGGCAAGCTGTTCGGGCGTCTTCCCTGCGCCGAACACCGTCTCGCCGAAACCCGTCCTCTCTTTGCGCGAAAAATCCAGCCTTGCGAATGGAATCTCTTTCATTCTGTTTCCCATATGCGCAACCTCACTGCCGCTTGGGCTTCATTTCAATCGTAATCTCAGGGTACTTCTTGAGAAAATCCGCGGAAAGGCCGGCCACGTAACCGGCGCGTTTCGCCGCCGCCAGCACAGACTGATCCACCTTCGTGTCACCGGAGGACTGTACGATCCTGTATCCAGTAATCCTGCCGCCCGCGCCAAACTTAACCAACAGATGCACGGGGCGCAGATTCTCCGACCAGTTGAAGTCCGTCCAGCATTCGTAGAAACGGCGGGATATGAGGGATATACACCTCTGCTCCTCGTTCGCCGCCAACTGGTTCGAAGCTCCGAATCTGGCACCGCCCGCAAGCGCCTTCATGATCTCGGCCTGGGAAAGCGGCTTGTCGCGGGAAGTGCCCTTCCCCGGAGGAAGCTTCATTGGAGGCTTGACCTTCGGCGGCTTGATGATCTTGCCTCGCTTGAATTCCTTCTTCTTCGGCTTCTCTTTCTTCGGATGCTTGATCTCGCTCTTCTTGAAAACCTTCTTTTTCGGTTTCGGCTTTTCCTTGATCTGCTCAACCGCCTCGACCTTCTCCTTGGGTTCTTCCTTCGGAGGCTCTGGTTCCGGCTTCGGCTCGGGCTTTGGAGGTTCAGGTTTCTTCTCCTCCTCCGGCGGTGGATTGGGATCCGGCTCTGGATCATCAGGATCCTGCTCCGCCCATGGAGGAACAATTGTCATGTCAATCGGAATCACCACCTCCGGTGCCCGGTAGATTATCTTAGCCGCTATCCAAAACAGCACGAATGCAGCCAGATGAAGTCCGACTGCGACAATGATCGTATGCAGGTTCAACGGACCGGAAGATTTTATCTCCTTCCGCTCTTCATAAAACCTGTCGATTTCAAAACCCATCGCGCCGACAACCCGATCCACGTTACTTCTCGACGGTGACAAGCGCCATCTTCTTGACCTTGCACTTGTAGACAAGCTTCACGACATCCATGATCGCACCATAGGTAAGACGTTCGTCACCGCGCACGAGAACAGGGACATCCGGATCATCCTTCACCTTCGCAAGAAGCTCCTGTTCAAGCGCCTCAAGCGTAATCGGCGTGTTGTTGAAGAACGTACCCGTCTGCGAGACGGTGATGGTGTTCGCCTTGTTGTTCTTGTTCGGCAGCGTATCCGTCTTCGCACGCGGAAGCATGATCGAAATGCCCTGCTCGAGCGCGGGGATTGTGAGGATGAACGTGACGAGCAGGAGGAACGTCAAGTCGATGAGGGAGTTCATGTCAATCGTGGCCTTAGCCCCCTCGCCACGTCCTCCTCTGCGTCTGCTTCTGCGGCTCACTTCTGATTCTCCATATCTAAAGCCTTACGCCTGGAACTCGAGGGCGACACGTCCGACAAGATCGTCGGCGAAACCTTCCATGTCCGCAATCAAGCCACGCACCGTGGCGTTCAGCCTGTTGTATGCACACACGCCGGGGATGGCGATCAGAAGCCCCACCACCGTCGTCACAAGCGCGGAGGAAATCGCAGGAGCCATCGTCGCAATCGTGGCGGATCCGGCGGCACCCATGTCTGCAAAGGCGTCCAGAACGCCCCACACGGTTCCAAGAAGTCCAAGCATCGGAGCAAGGGCGACAACAGTTGCGATGACACCCATGCCGTGTTCGATGCGGAGCTCCTCCTCGTCAAGGATGTGGTCGCAGTGCGACTTCACAAGTTCGATCTCGTTGCGGGTAAGAGCAGCACCTTGCGCACCTGCACCGCGCGAGAACGAGCTGCGCGTATCAGGCGCAAGAAGCTTAAAAAGACGCTCGCACGTTTCGTGATAGATGTTCTCGATTGGAGAATGGGCGCTCGGATGGCGGGCGAGGTAATACTCCATCACGTCACGGCCCGTCATCACATCACGGCTGACACGGCGCGTGAGACGTCCCACCTTCGCCAGCTCCTTCACCTTACCGATGATCACTGCAACCATAACAACGCTTGCCGCAAGCTGCACCAGAACGATGCCCTTGCCCATCATGCTCGACTGCATGAATCCGTTCACCAGCGAATCTGCAAAAAACTCAACCATTACTCTGACTCCTTATTTCATCAACTTTGCCGGATTGTGCGACAGCGGGAACCACACGCGATAATAGTTCGATGGACTCCAAAGATTTCCGGCGGATGCGTAGTCACAGAACTTGACAGTGGCAAAGGCGCGTCTGTCGCGGTTCTCGTCATGACCACCGACGGGGAGCCTTGCGGACACGACCATGCGCATGTCATCCTGATTGGAAAAAGCCTCAACCGGAAAATCCATTGTCTTACCATCCGCAAACATCTTCTCAATGTCATCTACGCGCATGACCGCACCGACATCACCATCGCAGAAACGCGAATCACGGGCAAGCAAAACAGGTCCACGCGTGAATGCAATCGAATCGTCAATGCGGTGCATCTTCACCGGAAGCTCAAAATCGACAACCACAGCATCACCAGGGTTCCATGTGCGCTCAAGCGTCACATAGCCACCGTTTTCAGGGATTCCAGACGTGACAAACTCGCCATTCACCTTGAACTTCGCCACCTTTACGCATGCAGGGATACGCATCGAGAACTTGAATTTCATGGGCTCCTGAATCCTGAAACGAACGTCAACCTCGCCAAGCTTCGGATAGTGGGTATGCATTTCGAAAGCGGCCTTCTTGCCGAGAGCGGGGATTTTGATTGAAGCCCTGGAAGAGACGAAGTAGTTCAGGAACACCTCGTCGCCCTTGGACTGCAGGATGGAGCGGATGAAGGAAAGGAATCCACGCGGTCCATTGGCGTTGCAGCAGTTCGTGTGCATACGGCAATGGATCTGGCCTTCCGAACGAGTGCCGTCAAGCGGCGTATAGACGGCGAAAAGCTTGCCGTCCCTATGCATAGAGGCGAGATAGGCGTTGTAGAAGGTTTTTTCGAACTGATCTGCCCAGACGCTATCGCCTGTGATGGAGAGCAGTTTTTCACACAGACGCATCCATGTGATCGTGACACACGTCTCCTGCGTATGCATGAACGGCTTATGCTGATGCTTTGCACCATGGTACCAATGCTCGTAGGAGGCTCCGCTGCCCGCAAGGTTGATCTCCTCCTGGATGATGTTCTTCGCGCTCCAGACTGCGGCATCGAGAAGATCCTTGCGTCCTGTGACCTCGTAGTATTCGATAAGCCCCTGATAGCAGCTCATCATCTCGTACGCCTTGCCGCGGTTGGTGCGCACGCCGCTCCATATGGAATTGCGCTTGGGGAGCACGGACCTGTCAGCGACCGGCACACCCTTCTGCGCAAGGTCAAGGAGACGCGGACCGTTCTCATCCTCGGTCATCTGGGACACGATGAACTTCGCAAAATCAAGGTACTTCTGCTCCTTCGTGCGGTTGTACAGCCACATGACAGGCTCAAGGTTGCTGCAGCTCGGCTGTCCGGAATAGTTGCCGGTTTTCGCGATGGTGTACTTTGCGCCAGGGCCAGCAGTCTTGATGAGATAGTCGCACAGCCTCTTGCACGTGTCAATGGCACGCTTTGCACGTTCGGGATTGGATGCCTTCTCGATATCGTAGTAGTGAAGAAGCCCCAGCATCGTGTACTTGATTCCCCACACGTCCCAGCCGCCGGGGGCAGAACGGCGCGACTCGATATAGTTTCCGATGTAGCCGTTCTCCAGTTGAGCGGAAACCACATTCTCAAAACCTGCATCAATGCGAGGCTTCAACTGACTGCACTTGGTGATTGACCAGAAGGGAGCGGCGGAATGCATGTACTTACCCCAAAACTCCGTCTGCCAAAAATCCACCTCAGTGCGATCCTTGAAGCACTCCGAAAGATACACCGGGTCCTGACGGAGAACATGGTTCTTTACCACATTCTCAAACGCAAGGGCTATCGGCCCTTGAAGGCTTG
>JAGBFY010000485.1 GCA_017936245.1 Kiritimatiellia bacterium | reverse complement strand
GGCGGTCGTGAAAAGGACCGTAGGGTCGTTCTCCGGAATAACCGATGCGCCCGGAATGCGCTTGTGTCCTTTGGACTCAAAAAACGAGAGATACATCTCTCTCAACTCGTCAGCGGTCAACTTGTTCATATTATGCCTTTCAGAAAAGAGGTGAAATTATATCATATTCAATCTGTCCTCACACTAGAAACAAACAAAATTCCACATGACGCGCTCCATGAAAAGCTCCAGCGGCTTGGCCGCAAGCGAAGCGGGAACGGTGACGCGCCGCGACCAGACGGCCTCGCCGACATACTGGTGCTGCAGCCGCAGCGCATAGCGCTCCTGCTTGTTGGAAACCGCATTCCAGGTTTCATAGTTCTGCTCTCTGCCGAGCGCGGAGTCGGCGAGCGTCCCGGGGAGAACCGCGTCGCCGAAAACGCCTTCGCCGCGGACGCTCCATTTCCCGCCCATATCAAGCGCCGGGATACGAAAACGACACGGCCGCGCACGCAAGTATAGCCAGTCCGAAAGCCTGCTTGCGAAACAAACCGAAAACAAAACACATAAAGCTGTTCATCATCTAATATCCAATACCGTATGCGGAATCTGTCCCCTGATTTCCCCTACCTGATTGAAGCTGCAGCTACTCTTTTGCGGGCCGCGGCAAGCTGGTCGACGGCTGCTAAATATCTCGCGCTGCCCCCCTTCTTCGGATCGTTGTTTCTGACCACGCTGCCCCATGGGGCGTTGAGAAACCCGAGAAGACGTTCCTTCGACACGTTCTTGAGGCAGTGCTCGACAACGTTCGGGAAGTTTGTATTGCTGTATATGTTCGAACCGCAGGCAATCTGGTCGAAACCGCCCTCGTCAAGTTCCTTGAATGCGCACAGCGTGTACGGTTCCGCCCAGCGCGCCGCGTTCATCTTCTTGTCGTTGCGTTTTTCCCACTCCGGGCCGAAACCGTTCGAATAGTACCAGTGCGACTGGACGATTGAACGCGGACATTTCGCCATGAATTCGTCTTTGCTCTTCCACTCCTTGTCGCTCCATATCCAGCCGCGTGCACCATGGCGTTCAGCTTCCTTGGCGGTATAGATCATGTCATGCCACCAAAGATCGCCCTGCCGGATAACCATGTAAGGCGTCTTGCGCTGCGTCTTCTCCTTCTCCTCGTCCCATCCAAGATGAAAGAACCTCGGATGGTCGAAAATCTCCGCCACATCCTTGATGAGGTCTGCGACGACGCGATAGTACTCGTCCGTGGAAAGCATGAAAGAATAGTCCTTGAGCCACTGGTCGTGGCATGCGGAGAAATTGAGTTTCGGAATCGGCTCCACACCAAGCGAACGAAGACGCTTCAGTTCCGCACGCATCTTCTCGGGAGTCCACGAACCCTTGACGGCAAGCTCCGGATGGCTTGGATAGACAAGACCTTCCCCAATGTCAATGACGGCCATGTTCGCGCCGACACTCCCCATCTTTTCCGTAATCTCGCGCCAAACCGTTTCATCGAAGCGCAAATGATCCGCAGGCGGATCCCACATATTGCGTCCAAGATGAATCAATAAACCGTATATCATTTCTCAACTCCTTTTCCTTCACAAGTAAGAATCAGGTATGATACCACAACCGCTTTTCTTCGGCCATACATTATGCCAACCGACACCATCCAAACCCCAATCCCAAATTCAGCACTATGAGCTTTTATACCTCTCGTTAAAACATCTACTTCTCTACAACTGTACCTTAGGACAGCGCGAAACTCTCTGGACAATAAAGCCATATGGACCGAATCGCACGTTCCCGTCCGCATCAATCTTGACATCCTCGGAAAGGATCGGGCTCTGCGCCGGATCCAACTTCACGCCTTGCGGAACAAATGAAGTGTCCATCGGGCGCAGATTTGCCGCCACAAACACTGCATTATCTCCGTTACGCCTCACGAATGCCACCACATTCTTTTTTTCACCGTTCTCGACCCATTCCTGTACACCGTCGTAAAACACAGAATCATTGCGGCGCAGGCGGATAAGTTTTCTTATGAGAGCGAGTCTCTTTTGTCCGGCAGGTTGCAATGCACGTGCCCAATCCACAGTTTTACGCGCACGGCCAATATCCTCAACCGGAGCAAAGAACGTGTTGAGCGAATTGTCGGCAATCTCATTTCCGTTGAAGATGAGCGGCAGACCGCGCCGTAAAATCATAAGCACGAATGCCGCATTGCCGGCTTCCACGGGATTGACCCGGTCGAAACGGTTTTCCTCGTCGTCAGCGGCCGTATCGTGGTTGTCCATGAAACAAAACATCAGGGCGTTCTTCGGAATTTTACTCTCGTAATCGCGAACACCCTGCATTTTTTGGTCAAGCGTTTTGTCCTTCGCGTTCACCTGCCCCGGAAGGGCTGGCGTAAGAAAATTGCGGATTGAGAAACTCCAAGGCCAGGCATAGCAGGCATCGAACGCCTTTTCAAGCCATTCGGTCTTGACGCCTTCGTTTATCATCACAAGATCAGGTTTCAACTTCTGACACGCCGTAACCGCCTCAACCCAGAAATCGATCGGCACGGAATCGCCTACATCGCAGCGAAAGCCGTCGCAACCGAGATTTATCCAGTGAAGCATCGAATCGATAAGATACCTGCGTACGCCTTTGGATTCAAAATTGACGAACGGGAAATGCCAATATGTAGTTCGGACGGTCCCGTCCGCATTTCTCTGAAAAGCATCGGGAAACATATCCTTCATAACATTGTTCGGACCGCAGTGAAGATATACAAGATCCATATACACTTTCATTCCAAGTGCATGCGCACGATCATTGAAAGCCTTGAAGTCTGCGTCTTTCCCGTACTCGGGGTCGATCTTGTCATAGTTCGAGATCCGATAGGGATTTTTCGGCGTATGATAACCGCTCGCCTTCTGGCGTTTGCTCCAGCCGGTTTCATCCATGTCGCGATCCATTTCCACGAACGGGCACAGATACACCACATCCACACCGATAGATCGCACATGATCAAGCATCTCCATGGCAGACTTAAAGTTACCGTCACGCGTAAAGTTGCGCAACACTATCTGATACACCGTCGCACGTTTCAAGTATTCAGGCGCGGGACGCACAGCTCCATCGGCCATTCCGCACGAAACCAACATGGTTGCACATACAAACCTTTTTAGCACCGCATTCATCTGGATTTTCTCCATCTAATACGTCATTCCGCCAGTTCATCCGAGAAATCAAGAAGCTCCCGGGATATCAAATCGAAATTTGGACGTGGCGCAACAGCCCGCTTCACCAGGCCTTTCAGCCGATGCCTGCAACGCTCCGCTTTCTGATTGTCTGCCATTTTTGAAATACGGTTCCGGCACCATTTCAAAAGCCGCTGTTCGATATGCCCCTGAT
>JAGBFY010000484.1 GCA_017936245.1 Kiritimatiellia bacterium | reverse complement strand
ATTATGATCCAACATTCAACAGCGCGATGGCCAATCTTGCCAAACCGGCGGACAATGTGAAGCTTCGGACAAAGTTCTATGTTGATCTTGCGAAAGCCGGATATGACCAGATTCCCTGCGGATCCAACTGGCAGATCAGCAATGATGCATGGGAAGTAAACTTTTCCCGTACAGTGAAGTTCTGCTCGGAGCATATTCCCGCTGAACGCCTCAAGGGCTTTCTCATGGCGCCTTGGTTCGGCACCACGGAGGAAAATTCAGCCAAGCTTATGGAGTCCAATCGTATTCTCAGAGAGGCGAAGAAACTGTATGTCCGCAATGCGTGATCCGCTTCGTTTCCTTTGCATAGCTCTTATTTCGGCCTTGGCGGTTGCGGAGAGTTCCGCCGCAGTTCCCGGCGAGAATGAGCTGCGCGGCAGACTGCCGGGCGTTTTCAGCCGGATTGAAAAGCAGTATCGAGCCATGGAGGCTCTTGTCGAGGCGCAGCCCGCGGAGCGAAACCTTCCGATAGATGTCTGCAACGGGCAGAACAGGTTCGGTTCCGTCTTTGACTGGACAAGCGGTTTCTATCCCGGTTCGCTCTGGTATCTTTACGAATATACCCGTTCGGACGAATGGAAAAACGCCGCAATCAGGCGCACCGCTCCGCTTGAAGCCGTAAGGCATTTCTCCGCCGACCATGACGTAGGATTCATGCTGTACTGCAGCGCGGGCAACGGGTACAGATTGGATGTCAACCGCGACATCTATCAACCGTGGCTGATGGATGCGGCAAAGGCGCTTTCATCCCGATTCCGTCCTGACCTCGGTCTCATCCAAAGTTGGGATGCACGAGAGCTTGCAGGTGCAAAGATGCAGCGCCCCGTCATCATTGACAACATGATGAATCTTGAACTTTTGATGTTCGCCGCCGCACGTGGGGACGCTGAAGCGGAGCGAGTTGCTCGAAGCCATGCCAATGTGACCGACCGTAGACATTTCCGTCTGGACGGGAGCGCGTATCACATTGTGGACTACCGCAGAGACTCCACCAATGTTTTCGCCTATTTCGCAGGGCAGGGCGCTTCCGCCGATGGAGCGTGGAGTCGTGGTCAGGCATGGGCTCTCTACGGGTTTACGATGATGTTCCGTCTCACTCGGGACGAACGTTATCGACGCAGGGCCGTTTCGTGCGCGGAATGGTGGCTGCATCAGAAGCTTCCAGATGACGTTATTCCGTATTGGGATTTCTCTGCTCCCGACATACCGAACGAACCGCGCGATTCCTCTGCTGCGGCAATCGTCGCTTCTGCGCTTCTTGAGCTACAGGATTATGTCGAAGCGTCGCAGGGCGGCCGCTACCGTGAAAGGGCGGTTCGAATGCTTCTCTCCCTTACTTCCGACGCATATTTCGCAAAGCCCGGCGAGAACGGAAACTTTCTCCTGAAGCATGCGACCGGATTCAAGCCAAACGGTGGACAGATAGATGTGCCCATAGTCTATGCCGACTACTATTTTCTTGAGGCGCTTGTCAGATTCAATCGACCCTCCCCGTGGACGCATTGGCCGGTGCCTGGGCAGAATCGGGCACGCGTTGATGAGATAGCCGCGATGCTTCCTCTCAACCCACGCTGTCCAGGTGCAGAAATTGACGACCGTGCGGCATGGGAGCGTGTCAGCCGTGAACGGCCGAGCAAGCGTGTAATGGAGGAAGCCGAAAAGGTGCTT
>JAGBFY010000483.1 GCA_017936245.1 Kiritimatiellia bacterium | reverse complement strand
GATCCCCTGCCTTCATTCCCGCTTCATGAGCAGGCCCATCTGCAGGAACCTCGCCAATCAGCGAAGGAATCTCGCCAAACTTGGCACCAGGAATGACGGAAAGAAGAAGCGCGAGAACAACCGCCAAAACCACATTCCCTAGCGGACCCGCCACTGCAACTATGATGGAGTCAAGGGGTGTTGCGGCCTTTCCGGACTGTTTTCCTTCGGATTTCCCCTCTGAACCCTGCACCTTTGCGGTTCCTTCAGGATCGACATCAGGAATAGCAACATATCCACCGAATGGAATGGCACTTATGCGCCACTCCACTCCGTTGATGAGCTTTTTCCACAGCACCGGTCCAAAACCGATGGAAAACGCATCCACCCTCAAGCCGCGCCAACGCGCGGCAAGAAAGTGACCGAATTCATGAATGAAAATCGCAAACGAAAACAGCAGCACGCATGCCGCTATCGCCAAAACAGTATACAACGTCTCCATAAGGGAAGGTATTATACCATAATACGCGATTATGTTCAGCGAACGGCGTTGCGAGCTTCAAGCGACGCACGATATGCCGCTAGGTCTATGCCGTCCGCTGCAACGCCGGTCTTGACGGCAGCCTCCGCAACCGCATAGGATACCTCCACGAACAGACGGCGGTCGAACGGTTTCGGGATGATGTAGCTGTCGCCGAACTCAAGCGTCTCATCCGGATAGATTGCCTTTACCTCTTCCGGCACGGGCTGGCGCGCAAGCATGGCAAGCGCGTTTGCCGCTGCGACCTTCATCTCCTTGTTGATCGTACGGGCGCGGACATCAAGCGCTCCACGGAAAAGGTACGGGAAGCCGAGAACATTGTTGATCTGGTTCGGATAGTCGCTGCGGCCCGTCACCATGATGAAGCGGCGGCCTTCTAGGGCCTTTGCGGCCTCTGCGGGGGCGATTTCGGGATCGGGGTTCGCCATTGCGAAAATCGCGGGGAAGTCAGCCATCGTCTTAACATCGTCGCCGGTGAGGACGTTAGCCGCCGAAACACCGATAAATACGTCCGCGCCGACAAGAGCTTCCTTGAGCGTAAGCTTGTCGGTTGTAACCGCGTGCTTCGCCTTGTAGGCGTTGAGGTCGGTGCGGTCGGTGCGGATTGTTCCCTTCGTGTCGCACATGATTACGTCCTTGACGCCAGCGGCCTTGCACATCTCGCAGATGCGGATGCCGGCTGCGCCGGCGCCGTTCATGACGATCTTGAGCTCGGACATCTTCTTGCCGGCGAGTTCCGCGTAGTTCATGACGCCGGAAAGGGAGATGACTGCCGTACCCCACTGGTCGTCATGGAACACGGGAATGTCAAGCTCGGCATCAAGGGTATCCTCAATCTCGAAGCAGGCGGGAGCCGCGATATCCTCGAGGTTCACGCCGCCATACTGCGGAGCGAGCATCTTGACAGCCTCGATGACGCGCTTCGGATCGGTCTTGCCCGTATCCTTGCCGTCCTGACGGCAGTGCGCAAGCGGAACCGGCCAAGCATCGACATCGCCGAACGACTTGAAGAGAACGGCCTTGCCTTCCATCACGGGAATGGAAGCGGCGGCACCGAGGTCTCCCAAACCGAGAATCGCCGTACCGTCGGAGACAACCGCCACAAGATTGGGCTTGGCGGTGCAATCGTAGATTGCGGACGGATTTTCGGCGATTGCCTTCACCGCATGGGCAACGCCCGGGGTGTAGGCGAGGCAAAGGTCGTCCTTCGTCTTGAGCGGAGTGGGGAGCGTT
>JAGBFY010000482.1 GCA_017936245.1 Kiritimatiellia bacterium | reverse complement strand
CGCCTTTCGTCCTCAGGAGCAACGTGACACTAGAACTTGCGGAAGGCGCGGTTCTGCTTGCGAGCACGAATCGCGCAGACTATCCGATGTCGCCGGGATCGAAATACTTCATATTCGCCGAGGGCGCGACCAACGTCTCAATCCGCGGGAAGGTGCCTCTGCGGGGCTTCCGTCCGGCACGCGGACGATGTGCGTTTTGAAGATGTCGGCGTCAACATCCGCGAGGAAGACGCCCGCCCCGCTATAGTCCGTGATGACGTCAGATGATGTTGAAAACACGTGCGGACAGACGATTGCACGGCAGCTATAATCCACAGCAAACGGGAGAAAGTGTTTCTGTCCAAGAAAGGAAACCGAAGATGGAGAAGGTATACGAGACGAACGAAACAGGCAGCTTCTGCCTTGAGAAGATACTTGTAAGCGAGCTCGGCGACAAGTGTGCGCTCTACGCGCGCGTCACGGTTCCGCCAGGGGTGGCGGTTCCGTTCCATCGTCACGACGGGAACGGCGAAAGCTATTTCTTTCTCGCAGGCGAAGGCGAGTATGACGACAATGGGACCAAGCGGACCGTCCGCGCGGGCGACTCGACCTGGACGCCGAGCGGTTCCTCGCATGGCCTTGTGAACACGGGCGCCGAAGACCTTGTCTTCATGGCGCTTATCGTCAACAGCTGAGGGCGGATCATGAAAATCAGATATGCACTGGCAGGCTTCGGCGGAATCGCCGAGAACCGTGTGGCGAAGGAGGGCTTCGCCTGCGACAGGGAACGCTTCAGGCCGCTGCGGCATGCCGTGCTCGTCGGTGCGACGGATCTGAATCCGGCGCGGCGTGCGGCGGCCGAGGCGCTGGGACTGCGATGGTACGATTCGTTAGAGGCGATCCTCGCCGACAAGACGGTCGATGCGGTATATGTCGCGACCAACAACCGAAGCCACGTGCCGCTGGCCGTGAAGTGCCTGAAGGCGGGCAAGCACGTGATCGTGGAGAAGCCCATCGCGACGAATGTGGCCGACGCGAAAAAGCTGAGCCGACTTGCGAAGGCGAAGGGCCTCTCGCTCACGGTCGACCATATGATGGTGAACAATCCGTGGCATGTAGCGGGCAGGGCGGCGATGGCGGCCGGTAGGCTCGGCAGGGTGAACGACTGCTGCTACCACATGGAGTGCGCGTATGGATACGACCCGGCCGAGGCACGGACGTGGCGCTGCAACAGCGTGGAGGAAATGGGCGGTCCCGTGGGGGACATGGCGAGCCACTGCTTCTATGTGGCCGAGTTTATGTCCGGGAAGAAGATAGCGAAGCTCGGCGCGGTGTACTACCCGAAGGTGATGAAGACAAAGGCCGAGGACGGTGCCTACGTCAAGTTCTTCTTCGCCGACGGAACTCAGGGCAGCGTAAGGGCCGCGTTCAGCGAACTGCGCGGCGGCCGGTCCGGAACGCTCACCAATCTCGGATTCGAGGTCTACGGCGACAAAGCCGTTATGCGCGGCTACGGCACGATGTTCCAGCTTTCGGGGCATCCGGGCGAACCGATAGCCCAGCGCGTGGAGATCGACGACGGCAGGCGGCTGACGCCGGTCGTGCCAGGGAGGATACAGAACATCTACCAGACGCTGATAGACGCCCACGCGAGAAGCGTTCTTGACGGGAACCCGCTTGACGCCGATGCAGCCGTCCATAACCTCGCGCTCTGCGCGGCGGTCCATCGGTCCGCGCGGCAGAACGGCCGGATTGTGTCTGTGAGGGACTGAGGCGGGATCGAAGGGTTAAGCTTATCGACACAGATACAGCTGGCGTTTTCTTGATGTGGTTCACCACATGAGAATTTTTCCGTATAAGATGACGCTGTATACGATTGACTACGCGTCCCGCGGAGCGGCTGTTTCCGG
>JAGBFY010000481.1 GCA_017936245.1 Kiritimatiellia bacterium | reverse complement strand
TCTGGGCTTCTTGAACCCGACAAGACCGTGGTCCCAGAATACGCAAAGAGGATACTTGCCGTCCTTCACGTATTCATAAAGCGAAACGCACCGGTCAACAGTGGATGCCTTGCGCTCTTTGGCGAGAACCACAGAATCGTCGAACACGGATACGACGTTCTGCACTGCGTAGTAGGCCTTCTTGATCTGATAGACCTGATGCTTTGCATTTGCGCGGAGGATGCCCTTGCGGTTGAGGTATTCATACGGTGCGTACGGAGGCATATACTGAAGGTCGCATATCGAATAGACAGAGCTGCCGCAGCCATGACCGAGATCGCCCAGCATGCGGCGCATGTTCCACTTCGCCTGGGAGTTTTCGCTCCACGGATAGCATGAAATGGCAAAACGGTCGCTCCATTCGGAGATGCATCCGTTTTCGCCCTGACGCATTTTCGCTTTCGGCGCGTACTTTGCGCAGATTTCGATGAGTTTCTTGACTCGCGCATAGGAAGAATCGGGATTGTACGCATACCCATGGTAGATGTACGTGTCGAAAAGCTCAGTGCCGCCGAGCTTTGCTATCTCCGCTATGCAGTCTTCGAAAAGTTCCGGACGGTTGCTGCCGAGGGAAAGTCCGTGCAGACGGCAGTCTGGCATGATCCTCTTGAGGATACGGGCGGTACGTACATTGAGGTCTGCTATGACGGCAGGCGTGTTCAGTCCGCCATTGTCGGGCTCATTCCACATTGCATAGTCTTTCACCCGACCCTTGTAGTGATTTCCCAGACGCTCAATCCAGATATCCCACTTCGCGAGCCCTTCCGGAGTGTTCGGAGTGCCGTTGGCGAGTCCCGCGCCGCCCGCGCCCTTGTATATGGGATTGCCGTAGCTTATGTCGAGCAGGACGTTGATGCCGTTTGCGTTGGCCCAGTCGATGCAATGGTCGAGCCATGCGAAATCGAACTTGCCGGGCTCCTTCTCGCACTTCGCCCAACCCGCAAAAAGGCGGATCTCTTTTATGCCCAACGGCACTATGTAGTCCTTGTATTCGTCAAAGTCGGTGAAGTCGCGGTCCAGGCATTCGCAGCCTATCGTCCATGGAGATCCCTTGATCTCGTTCGCACTGCGCGGACGGAGCGTTCCTATGCGCTTCATCTCCACCTTCAGCGGACTGGGGTTCCTGTCCGCCGAAGTGTCGATCGGCGCAATGTCGATTCCGGCAAGCGCGATGCAGTTTGCCATGACCAATATCGATGTCAGCTCTTTTTTCATTTCTTTTCCCTTTTCCTTAATGAAACGTTGATGGAACTTGCAGGCGGCGCTTCATCGCCATGTCCTTCCTTTGTCGAGGAACAGATAACCCAGTCCGCCAATGAAGTCTAAACCGTGGGCGCCAAATTTACCCACGAAAGGTTCCCTCAGCTCGATCTTCCAAAGTCCTTCCTCCGGATCCCTGAACATGTAGCGTTCGCAGGATTCGACCCATGTGCGTTTCCCGCGCAGACGCCCCTCAGGATCGATTATAGCCACGCTGACTCGCTCCTGCCTGCTTTTCCCATCGGCGGTGATTACAATGCGCGGCGTGCCTGCAGGCACGTAAGCATACAGGTCGCCCGTTGCCTTGAAGAAGTCATGTCCACATTCCGTAACGTCAATGGCAACCGGCGCATCCGAAGCCACAATAGCCACACCGCGGTTGGCGAATCCGCCGAAGGTGTATACACCTGCAGACGGAACGTCAAACCTCCACTCGTAATCCTTCACAGACTGTTCGCCGGGCGGCAACGGCAACTTTGCGATTTCCTTCCCGTCTCCGTCAATGACCGGCAGTGAATCAGCAACAGCAAGTCCTTTTACCGGACGCCCCTTGCGCGTAGGCATCGGTGCGACCTTGCCGATCTTAGCCTTGACGGTGATGGACCGCGGTCCAGACGCGCATACTGCATATCCGATCCATCCGGTCTGGGTCATCGGAGAGACTGGTTTGAGAACGCCCGGGGCATCGTCAGACACAAGGACGGACTTTTTGACGGCAATCCTATCCGGATGCGGGTCATCTTCAAACGTGCAATTCTCGATCTTGAGCGCAATGCCACGTCCGGTCTCATGTGACGCATAGATATATTCGTTGCGCATGTTGCGGAATCTGCAGTTTCGAAACGTCACAGTACCTGAAGGTTGCGTTTTCGGCTTGCCATATTTGCGGCTGTAGTCGCGGAAACGCACCTCCTCGTTGTTGCATTCGGTTTCACAATCCTCGACAATTATGGAGACTGGGCGGGAGGTGGAATCGAACCGTGGGCACCACAACTCGAAACCTGCCCCCATGTTGTTGCGCATGCGGCAGTTCTTCATGCGGCAATTCACAAAACGCTGGTCGGAGCGGTTTGGTTCAAAATCTATGCCCGCTTCCGGTGATGTACCATACGTTTCACTCAGTTCACAGCCGATAACAAGGAGATCCTCGGCGGATATGACGGATATGCCCTGCCTGTTGTTCCGGAGACAGGCCACGTCCCTGATCTCGATCCTGAAATTGGCGCGCTCAGGATCCTTCTCTACGTTTACACCGAGATAGATGCCATCGCCTCCGGTCTCCATGATAGTCAACCCCACCACCTTCACGTCAGAGCAGCTGAGAAAACTCAACCCATGCCTCCACTCACTCCGTTTGTAGGGCTTGTTATGATAGTCTAGCCTATGCATCCGCAATGTGGCGCCGTATCCGCGCAAGGTTACGTTTGTGCAACAGTCGAACTTGATGAGACATGCTTGGCGATCCTTGAACTCGCCCTTCTTCGCCTCGATGACAGTGCCCTTTTCAAATGACATCATAAGATTCGAACGACCCTTCAGCGGACAGACGATCCACGGTCTTCCGATATTCGGGATGACCACCTCGTCCGCCCCGGAGTCGATCGCCGCCTGAACGGCTTGGGTGTCATCGGGAGCGTTCGCCCCGGCAAATGCGTCCGCGCGGACTATTCGTGCCGATGCCGTCATGGCTGCACACAGAAATGCCGACAGGAGCACGATCCATTTAATGTTTTCTTGTTCAGTTTTCATGATTTATTTCCTTTTTCATATTCGTCCTATCGGACAACAACAACCGTTCCCGTGCGTTTCCTCTCCACAAGGGCAAACCACCCCAAATCGTAAACTCCCGATCCTCTGTCAACCACGGCAGAAACCGTCGTCGACCGTAACGGAGACTCGATGGTCGCAATCCGCCGCCACACACCATTCTCAGTTCCGTCGTGACGGTAGAGCACTGCGGGATTCTCGCCACTAAAGGCGGCATTGTCATAGCGGAAAGTGACTTTCATTGTCGTCCATCCGGTCCAAGGCGAAACGGGTTCCGTAGCAGTCCACGATTTTGTACTAGTGCCTATGCGCCATACGCTCACAATCTTGTCCTTACCGTCACACAAGGAAACTGCAGGGTAATCCGTCCTGTCTGGCGCATAAAGCTCGGCATGGCAATACGACTTCTCTGAACTATCCACACCGTCATCCGGCTCCAACGTGAAGGCATTCACAAGCACGGGAAGATTGGATTGCCCGAGACTGTTGGTGCCAGGCATATGATAGTCGCCTATCTGGGAAGCGGGGCTGAAATCTCTGCGCTGAATGAACTTTATTGCTCGAGGATAGACGAGACGCCCTTTGTTAATCGCATACCAGCCGTTCGTGCCGGACTGGTTTCCGTAGCATCCCTCGTTGATCTGGCTGAACGCCGACATGTCGAGATCGCGCAATTCCCCGCAGCCATCCGCCACAAACGAGAAATCGTGCATGCGGCACACCATCGGGAGACACTTCGATGAATCCGGCGAACCGATATCCGTCCGCGTAAACATGCCATATCCGGAAATCGACGCCACTCCATCCGCCTCGTTTTCGGCGCGACCAAGCCGAAGACTGTCTCTGGTACTGAAGTCCTGCGGCATGAACGCAATCTTTCCTCCCTCAAGGCGAATGCGCACTTCAAATCCGGGATAAACCGTGGATGCGTTTAGCCTGTACATACCAGTCATTCTGGCGTTGTCCTTGATCACGATTTCGGCCTTGTTGTCCGGTTCGGAAGCGAGAATCAGACCGCTGCCTTCATTGACAGGTTCCGTGCAATTGAAATGTATCACACTGTTGCCGTCCATCAATATGCGGGCTTTAGATCCATGACGTTTCGTTTCGCTCAAACGGATAGTCGCCAAGTTCGTTATCATTGCGCGATCATGCATCTCCAGAGCGGCATCGACCAGAGCCGCCTGTCCAAACCGGATCTTTGTCACGTTTGTTATCGAGGAATCGTCGAACATTCTGATGGCGGCGCGTCCGTATTGCAGATTCCCTATATCCAGCAGAGAAGACGAATTGTCCAGTCTGGCGCGTTTGCGCAGAATCAGCACGCCCCCGTTCACTGCATTTGTATTTGCGTTACCGATCGATATCGACTGACCGCCGGTGAGAACAATAGGAATTGAAGTATCGAGAATGCCGTCACCAAATGTAGTGTCAACATTGCCGCCAACATATATTTTGGTCTTTGCACCGAGGAAAAGAGAGGAACCTTCGACAAGAACAAGAGTGCCGCACGATCTTATGTCATTATCTATGGACCCGCCGCTCCCGTTTCCCTTGCCCAAGCCTCCCACATCCAGATAATCTCCGGTTACAACAAGCGAACCGGCGTTGAAGACCACACCAGTCCCTATGTAGGAAGCGCTGGAGGGACCGACCTGAAGCGATCCCACCGTCAAAGTCCCCATGTTCGTGACAACGCTCGGCACACACCTTGAACGCCTGCCAACGGTCATCAGCCCATCCACGGTCAAAGAAGAAGACCGGTCGATTTCCGTACGGCAATTCCCCGCTGTCGTGTAGTTGTTCTGCCCCATACGGGCGTATCCGGAAACATGCATCTTTGCGCCCGCAGTCAGAAAGAGAGACCCGTACGAATAGCTTCCCGAACAGAACATCAGATTTCCTGCCACATTCAGGATTCCACCGTCAACGGACAATGCCGCGCCAGTGGCGTAATAAGGTTTGGAATCCGCGGTGCACGCAAGATAGAGATTCTGCACGGTCACGTCATCTTCAGAGGAAACCGTCACCGGAGACGAAAGGGAAACTCCGCCCCATGCGTTGATGACCACATCATCCGAAGCAAGGGGCACTGCACCGTGTTTTTCCGTCGGCAAAACATTGTACGCCGTCGAATTCGTGTACCAGTTCCCCTGTTCCGTCCATTGGAAAGGAGCAGTGGCGTCTTTCGGATAATAGGCAAAAGAATCAGCTATCGCCGGCGAGACAACGCCCACCGCAAGACAGGTTGTCAGAGACAGAAGCAGTCCATTTCTTTCATTATTCTTGTGCTGCATTATGTATTCCTTCTTTGCTACACCCCCGCGCTTGCGAGGAAGCCGCCGTCGACAGGAACGGTGATTCCCGTCACAAATCCGGCCTTCTCATCGTTCAGCAGCCATTCCACACAACCGAGAAGCTCATCCGCCTCGCCGAAGCGCCGAGCCGGAGTGTGCGCCATCACCTGTTCTCCTCGAGCGGTAAGTCCGCCTTCTGGAGTGCAGAGTATCTTGCGGCTGCGGTCGTTCACGAAGAAGCCCGGAGCAATCGCATTCACGCGGATTTTCGCAGGGGCGAGATACTGGGCGAGGAACTGCGTCCAGTTAGCGATCGCCGCCTTGCTCATCGCATAAGCAGCGACGCGCGTGAGCGGACGGTAGGTGTTCATTGAACCGAAGTTGATGATCGATCCGCCGCCGGCCGCAGCCATCTGCTTTGCGAACACGCGGCTCGGAATGACCGTTCCCATCGTGTTCGTCATGAGCACCGACTCGAACACATTGAAATCGACATCCCACCAGCCCTTCTTGCCTTCGGCCATAGGTCCGGTAAGTTCGACCGGATCAAACGCCAACCGGTCTGCAACCGCGGGGGGCTGATTTCCGCCAGCGCCGTTCACGAGGAAACGGCAGGGTCCCCATTCGGAGGCAACCTTGTCCGCAATCGACTGAATGGCAGGCTCATCGGTAACGCTTGCTGTCTCAATACGGCATGTGCCGCCAACCTTGGCAATTTCGTCGGCTGTCACCTCCAGCTTCGAGGCGGTCCGGCCTATCAGCACGACCTTCGCGCCCTTCTTCGCCAGATCGACCGCGATCGGACCGCAAAGCGTTCCGCCGGCTCCGGTTACGACAGCTACTTTGTCTTTGAAAAAATCACTCATTATCATGCTCCTTGATTTTGTTCAATACGAACTACATTTATCTTATGACCATCACAAACGCCGCCCGAGAAAGGGTGCACACATAAGTCACAGAAGTCACAACACCATTCTCGTCTACGTTTTCCTCCTTGGAAACAGACGCCTTCGTTCCCTTCGGAGCCTTTACGGCAATATCATTGACATCAATATCTGCAGCAGCAGCGGGGTTGACGGTAATCACGCCAAAGCTGTATTTCGCCTCCTTATCGAAATTCTCCGGCAAACTCAAATGCACAGGAAGCACGGCATCTCCAGCCACAACTACTGGATTATCCCACTTCACGTTGTACATGCCGTATTTGGAGATATCACCACCCTGTAACGGATTGAGAACAAGCTTGGTTCCGGCGGCAAAACGCACCTCTAGTCCATCAAACGCCGTTACATCCGTCGGCATGACGGAACCGGCGGCAACCGAAAGGACGTTCGTGCCTTCAAGCGGAGTCTCAAGCGCAGCATCCGTAAACCTTGCCGTTCCTCCGAGCTTGAGGAGGCCCTCGCCTTCCTTCCGGAACTCACCCGAATACGTGATTTGCTTATTGGTGACAACAAGCGTTTCGCCAGCATCCACATGTACACGGCCTATGCCGTTGATGCTCCATCCGCGAGTTGGCTCGTCGAAAACGAGAGAGCCTTCTGTCTTGAGAAGCGAATGGTTCGCCAGAAGAAGAGCAGACTGGTTGAACGCCGGCATTGCGCCGCCGAGGCCCTCCGAATCAGAAACGGAAAGCGTCACGCAGTACTTGTCGGGATTTGCCTCGAACACCTCTTTGTTGCTCCCGGAGAACGCATTGCGGAAAAGATGGATGCATCCGGCGAAATTGCTGTTCTTGCCCGAAAGACGGTAGAATGCCCTCGCATCATTTTTCACATCGACGCGAGACGTAAATCCCAACGTCCCTTCGCCGTAAAGATCCGAGGCAATCGTAAAGCAATACTTGGAATCGCCGCCGTTCCACATCTGAACGCTAAACCTCTTCCCCTCCACCTTTGGCAGCGTCACCTTCCCCCGCACCTCGGAAGAGACGTTCCATGCCTTTATCTGCATTCCACCGTTTGGCGATGCCACCCAACGGAAATCAGGCACGGTAAACTGGACATTTTTGTTGAAGTTGATCATTCCGGTTTCGCATATCGTAAGAGAAGCGCCACCAAAAGCATAAGTGCCATTGGGCGCATAACATCCGCCATTGATGTAATAATCGTTTTCAGGAGAAATTTCGCTGTCGTCGCTCCAGCAAGCGGAATTCGCAGGGAAGAACGCCGAAGCAGCGCCTTCGCCATCGATGGCATCATAATACACCGACTTTCGGTGGGACGCATAAAGCACACGCGATCCATCTTCCGTTTCCTCTACCGAAAGGGAAAGATTCGGCATCCAGGAATCCACGCAGGCCGCAAGAGGGTCAGCAGAAACGGTACAGTCCGAAAGTTGAAAATCTTTTTCGGAAATTGTCGCAGGCGAATCAGGGGAGACCCTCAACAACTCGCACTTCTCCGCAGCCATCTCGAACGCCCTAGGATAACGGATGGTCATTTTCTTCTGATGAAGATATATGCTGTTGGTAACCGTCAGCTTCGCATAAAGCGAATTGGCGTTGTCTGCGCCAATACTCAAAACACCTCCATCCGAATCCAGATTGCCGACGGTTGCCGTATTTCCTGCCGGGATATCAAAAACAGCTCCACTGCCCATTTCAACTGTGCCAGGGAACACAAATCCGCCAGGCGTGGCGGCGGTCAATTGCGCGTAGGCCGAATCCAGCAGCATTGTTCCATAAAATTCAGAGGCATCGCCAAGGTATTTGAGCGTCACCTTTCCCGGTGACTTATATCTAACCTTGAACACAGAATTATTTTCGCCGCACAATTTACTCTTCAGTATAACCGTCGCTCCGTTTTGATTACCATGGAACCATGAAGACGGATCGCCTTTCGTTCCCTTTACCGTACACCTTCCTGAAACAGATGCTGGAGTATCACTTGCGCGGTAGATATGCCCATTCGGCAGAAGGACGAGATTGTCTATCTTAACATTCGCATAATCAGATGACAAATCACCGCTGCCGCGCTTGAGGATCAATTGCAGACGATGAGCCACCACAAGTTCGTCGCCCGCGAAGACGTATTCAATTGGGCTATTCGCACTCCCAGTAGCATTAGGGGTTGTTAAAATCTTACTCCCGGGGATATAGTATTTCTCCCCTGCATGAGGCCCCTGGGTCTCGGCCACAAAAGCTCCGCTATGATCTTTCTTTACCCAACGTTTATTGTCATTATTGAAGAAAGATGAGGATGTAGCACTGTCGGATGAACTCAACCAGACATATGAGTCGTATTCATCGGCGGCAGACGCAGTGACAGCTACGATGGACACCGCTATTGCGGACATTATCAATCTTCTCATTGCCATGTTCCTTTCACTTTTTGACCTCTATGAACTTCACGCCGTAGGGTTCGACGGCATGAGACTTTCCTGCAACCTTCACCTCAATCGGCTCTTCGCCGTCATAGTTGAATACGGCAACGACCTCCGAACCATCCTTGCTTATGGTAGATGCGTAAGCCAACTGATCCGCCGGACCTTCCACAACGGTTTTTCCGTCGGCCTTGCCCCACGGCAGATCCTCGTAGCGCGCAGCCATATCCTGAGCCTCCATCATGGCAATCAGCATCTCGCCGTCAAAGCAATTGCCGGAATAGAATGCGTAGCCAGGGCATCCGTTCACAAAGGCGGCCAATGCAAATTGTCGGACCTGCCGCGGATTGAGCACCTCTCCAGGGCGGATCCATGAAGCAAAACCGGAAAGTCCTGCCATCGGGTAATACGCTTTTTTCAGGTGACGTACATTATTCTTCATTGCATCGAATGAACGCTTGTCGATTCGGTGATAGTAGCTGCACAGATGCCCGTCGAGCCACTGCTCGTTCAGAAGTGTATCCTTGGCGCAGCCACGGATGAAATTCGCCCGGCTTTCCGGATTGCCGTATTCGAGAATGTAGTCGTAGTCCACAAGCTTAAGAGTCGGATTGAAGCGGTGCAGAATCTCCTTGACCATCTCAACGGCTCTCGCACTGTGGCGCACACGGAACTCCGCCCACACGTCCTTCATCGTCAGAGCCTCAGCCATCGTTGGCATATGATCAAGCTTGGTGAACTTTCCGAAAGCCGTCAGACAGTTCGTGCAGTAGCAGTATGTACCCGACTGCCAGGGTTCCATATCCATCGTTACCCAGTCACCATCCTTCACGCCGCTCGTTGTGAGTATTTTCGGTATCACAGACTCTTCCAGATGACGGTAGAATCTCTCATTGTGTGAAAAGAACTGAGGACATATCTTGTTTGCGCGCCTACCGGCCTTGTCGCTCGTGACAGACAGCCGCCCGCCCATGGCCGCGAGCGATTTCTTGTTGAGCCCAACCCTGCTCATCTTCCAGAGATCGCCAAGTCTGGCGGCATGAATGTATGATACGGGCCGCTTTTCGAGAATGTTGCGTATCTCGCCAACTCTGGGAAAGGGATCCAGTCCGCATCTATCCAGGCGGACGAAACGGATACCTGCGGCCTCGTATGCCTTAAGCGCAGCCAAAAGCGTGTCATCGTCTGCAAACCTGCGATCTGCATTGTTCCACCCCATTGCGATAAAGTTCTTGGAGATACGCAATCCCTTAGGCATTGGACGGAACTCCATTTCCACAATCCGCTCCGCCGCAAGGCGGTTTCCGTCGGAAACACGGCATGCAATGGGATAAATTCCCGCGGGCGCATCAGACTTCGGTCCTACCACGAGAGTAATGCCGCCTCCCTTGTCGGTATCGAAACCGTCTTTCATCCGAGGAAGATAGCGCATCCTCTCAAAACGCAAACGATTGATGCGTCGGCCGCCTACTTCAAGCATCGTTGAGGAAACCGGCCTTTCAGATCCGTACGTGGTATTGAAGGCGCAGAAGGCATCTTTAAGTTCAAGACATTCCGGAAGATCGATTTCAAACGATGGCGCTTTGAGTTCCGACTTCGCACCCTTAAGAAGCACCGTCATCGGAATGGGGGCATCGGTAAAATTGAGCATCCGCATTTTGCCGCCATTCCAGTCACGATTCCATTCGGCGGGAAGAATCTTCATGTCGAACGGCACTTCGTTCTTGTCTATGCCTTGGCTGCTTGCCACCGAAACCTGCGCAAACGATACAGGCGTCTCCGAAAGGGACAAAAGGTGCACTTCCGCGCGTTCAGCTTTCTTGGGCGATGTAAATTTCCAATCCACCTTTGTCCAATTCTCAAAACTTCTGAATATCCCGTTCTTGACACCAAGAGACTTGCCTTTGGCATCAAAGAATTCCATCGCGACCGTGGCGCGTCCTTCCTTTCCGCAGCGGATATAGGCTGACACAATCCAATCTACAACCCCTTTCAGTTTAGTTTCAACTCTCTTCGCAACTCCGAACTTCGCCATTCCGCTTTCCCATTTGAGGTCAATGGACGGCTTTTGTCCACGAAAACCAGTAGAGCTTACGGCGGAGCTACCGGCAGCTTCAAGTCCATCATAGAACTTGAGGCTCCAGTCTTTCGGATTGTAAGCATCTTCAGCAACACCTATTGACGCCAACATCAAAGCAGATATCACAACAATTGTTTTTCCGTATTTCATGACATTTTCCTCAGTAGTTATCATCAATCATTTCCTTTGCGTTTCCATAACATACATTCTCCAGCATCGGGCGCAACAGTTCCGCATCATCGGGGAACGCGCCTGACGCCACTTTCTCCGCCGTCCACTTGCTAAGAATGCGGCGGAAATAGTCGTGTCTTGTGAACGACAGAAGAGAACGCGAATCGGTGGTCATGCCGACAAAGGTGGAGAGAACGCCGTAGGCCGCATTCTTTTCAAGAACATCGCGGATCCCCTCCTCATGGTCGCACCACCACCACGCAGGACCAAGCTGAACTTTTCCAGGCATACCGTCTTCAACGAAGGAGCCAGAGAGGACTGCAAGCTGCGCATGAGCTTCGGGATTGAGGGAGAGCAGTATTGTGCGGGGAAGACAGTTTTTAACGCAGAGGCGCAGAGACGCAGAGTGCGGAGAGCTTTCTTTACAATCTTTGCATTCTTTGTCGCTAAACGTATTCGGCGTACGTTCAAGCTCATTCAAGAATGATGCGACAGCGGCGGGATCGACTGGGGCTCGCATTCCGGCGAATCCTCCCGCCGGACCTGCCGCCAAACGAAGCCTTTCACTCGTTGAACGAAGAGCCCCCAAATGCAGCAGCATCGTCCAGCCATGTGCCGCCGCAAATGATGCGACAGTTGAAAGCTGGGCGTAGTGTGTTGAAAGCTGAGAAGCGTCATCAACCGAAATATCTACAACCCGGCATCCCGCGGCGTCGAACCGCTCAAGGTCCTCCACGGTAATCTCATCACCTGCATTCATTCTAAGAGAAGGAATGATTGAAAGCGGTAGGGCGCGTTGTCCCCAACGCGCCGCGGCGGCTTGAGGACAAGCCGTCCTACCAAATGATCGCGAATCAGCCGCGGCGGGCTGAGAGCCGCCCGCCCTACCAGACACCTTAAGCCCATTCAGTTCGCTCGCTCCCACACACGGACAAATGCACTCGACATTGAACGCCTTAAGCATCTTCGATGGTGTCCAGCCGGAAAGCGAAATGTTTTCCACATTTCGCCACCACCTACTTTCTCTGCTACTCTGCGACTCTGCGTTAAAAAAATCTAGCCACTCAATTTCCATCTTCGCCCATGCGAAGAGAGGATTGCCGATGAGCTTGGGAAGTGTGCGCATCCACGCCGCCCACTTCTCGGATTCCGTCGCATCGCCCGTTATGAGGCGCTCCGGCTCTCCGCAGATGCGCATGGCTCTGTGCTTGTACGGATCAGCTTTAACCCAAACTTCATAAAGAGAACCGAGCGGCTTGTCCTCGGCAAGCATTCCTATGTCAAGATGGTTATGCCAATCAATGATCGGCAAACCCTTGACTACCGAATATATGTCATTAAAATCTTTCATCTCCCATTACCCATCTCTCAACCCTTAAGCTCTTCAAACAATGCGGTTTTCCCTTCAAGTTCACGACTTGACGTACCGAAAAGGGAGCCTCCGAAATATCCGGCAAAGCATACCGCAATCTGGAGAAGTGTCTTGAACTGCCACTTAAGAGCGGGCAGTTTCAACGCAACGAATCCTGACGCCACGCCAAGCACGATGCACAGCACCACACCCTTTGTGTTCGGACGCTTCCACAATATGCCGAACACGCTCGGTATCACTATCGGAACTCCAATGAGCCCCATCAGTATCTTGTTCGCCTCGAACGCACCGCCCAACGCCTGCACGTATGCCGCACCGACAGCAACAAGCACCGCAACGAGAAGCGTTGTCAGTCGTGCGACAAGAAGCTGTTCGCGCGGCGTTGCGTTCGGACGCCACAGACGCTCATACACATCTTTCGTGAGAACGGAACTGGTCACGTTGAACTCACTCGCCAAAGTCGAAAGAGATGCCGCGAGCATGGCGGAGACCATGAGTCCGAAAACGCCACCCGGAAGAATCTGACAGCACAGACGGATATAGCTTTCCTCCGGATTCACACCGGGAATTATGTGCCTCGCGCAAATGGCTGGCAGAAGCGCGACCACTGGGAACACGAAAAGCAGCGCTGCCGTAAGAACGCTCATCTTCTTTGCGTCACGTTCCGTCGGAACGCTTGCCAAACGCTGAATAAACGCCCAGTTTGCGTTGTACTTTATGAACACCATAGCATAATAGGCGAACAGGAACCAGAACTCGCCACGGTGTCCGTTGAACGGATCGAAATGCGATGGAAGCGCCTCGCTCAACGCACCTATTCCGCCGGCGGCGCCGAGTGCGACCGGCAGCACAGCGATGGATACGCCAAGGAGAATCGCACACTGGATGACATCGGTAACAAGCACACTCCAAAGTCCACCGGTCAGCGTGTAGGCAAGAACGACCCCTACTCCGATCCATATGCCCTTCTCAATCGATATGTTGAGAAGCACGCTCGCGATGAGTCCAAGCGTATAGAGACGCACCATGTTGTCAAGAATGCGAAATCCAATTCCGCACCAACTGATGAACTGCCGTACGCCCGCGCCATACCTGCGTTCAAGATATTCCATAGGTGTGGAGACGTTGGCGCGTCGCCATTTTCCGGCAAATATCCACGTTCCCGCCAGAACCGCAAACGCGCAGCTCCAGAACACGACAATGGCGACAAGACCATCCTGATAGGCGACCCCTCCATGGGCAATGAACACGAACGAACTGATCATCGCCATGTAGCTCGATATCGCACCCATCCACCACGGCACTTTGTTGCCGCCAGAGAAGAAGTCTTTGCCGCTTTTCACGAATCTGCCCATGAAAAGCCCAGCGAAAAGCGTCACCGCAAAATAAACGGCAATGACGGCGATATCCAATCCGGAAAGTGTTGTTGTCAATGACATCAGAAATATCCGCCCTTGTCGATTATCTCGCTGATCGTGTCGCCCTGGCGCACCCAGGAGAAGATATCGACTTCATTCTTTTCGATGCCTTCAGCTCGAAGAAGCACTTCGTATGCGATCTCTCGCGGAATGCAGATTACGCCGTCTATGTCGCCCATGATGATATCTCCGGGACGCACCGTGACCTTGCCGATCTTGATGGGGGTCTGGTAATGCGTAATCATGCATCGCCCGAGCGAACCGTTCGAAACGCGATACTTGTAGAACACCGGGAAATTCTGCTCAAGAATCTGCTTCGTGTCGCGGATGCCGCCGGCGATGACCGCACCGCGGATTCCCTTTGTGATGGCGGTAGCCGTCATAACGCCGCCCCAGAGTGAAGCTTCGACATCAGCGGACGTATCCCAAACGACGACACCGTTGGGCTTGAAATCGTCCAGCATCTGCGCACGGAACGTCATTTCTCCCTCAATCATGCAGTTTGGAGCGCTCTTCACGGTAAACGCTTCGCCGCACACGACCATCTCATCGCGCAGCGGCATGATATCCGGCGGCAGGTTCTGATCGAGAAGGCACGCCTCGCGCATTACATCATTGACGCAACCCGTATAGAGCTTTTCGAAACGCTCGCAGAGTTCCTTGACAGGGATGGGAAATTCATTATTGGGGACGTGCTGACGCTTTTCGATCAGGCGATCGAGCTTCATGAGGCCAGCTTCCTTGGCCTTTGTTCTCATGTCTGCTAGTGATGGCATAGTTGAACTCCTTTTAAATATGTGGATATGATACCACACAACAATATCATTCACATCCCTTTTTGGCAGACGATTTGCATCCCATTTTGGAAATGTGCTATAATGTTCCGCATGGAAATCGTTCTGTATTTCAGGCCTTCACCGAGCAGCAAACCGGAGAAACTCGCCGGAGTGCGGGATATTGCCGAAAAGGCACACATACACATCCAGGTAATGGATGAAGCACCTTCACGAGAACGAGTTAGGACTTTGCTGTCCTTCTGGAAATGCCGTGGTGTCA
>JAGBFY010000480.1 GCA_017936245.1 Kiritimatiellia bacterium | reverse complement strand
CGAACGGAACGTCGATAGCCGTTTCATACCCGGCGGACGACGTAGCTATGCTTAGATACGGCTTCAGGAATGCCAAGTCCTCTGTACCGTTTGAGCTGCTCGAAGTCGCTGGCGGCAAACTGCCGCTGATCGCGGATTTCTCTCGATGGGAGGGCGCTTTCCCTGATGTACTGGAATTTGGCGTTCTTACGGTGTCGAACAAACCGGAAACGCTTGAGTCCGTGCGTGCGATGATGCCGCCACAAGTTGAGCTTTCGGGAGTGTCTCACCCTTACAAGATGTTTATCACGGAGGTGGAGGATGAGGATGCTGCCATTGTTACTTTCCGCGCGAAGATTGTGCGTGCGGGTTTTGTGATGGTTGTGCGTTGATTTCAGAAAAAGGATAGGTATATGGTTATGAAACGAATGAAATGTCCGACGGGTCGGCTTTTGCTCCTTATTGCGACGGCATTTGGTTTTTCGTGTGGCGCGCAAGTGCCGGTGTCGCACCTGAATTGCTGTCCGGATGGCAGTTGCTGTATTGCCATTCCGAAACCAAGGCCTGACAAGGTCGCACTGGTAAAGTCTGGTGAACTGAAGCGGGCGCGTGCGTCATGGTGGGGGTTTGACCGTAACGACGCCACGGAATGCCTGCAGGCCGCGATTTCTTCGGGAGTCCCGGAATTGGTGGTGGACTTTATCGGTGTGCCGTGGATTGTACGGCCGCTTAAAGGGGTGTCGAATCAGTCGATAATCTTCGAGTTGGGGTTGAACTGGTGGCGAAGAAAGGCGAGTATAGAGGTCTTACGGATATCATGCTTACTTATTTGAACGCCGAGAACGTCAAGATTTTCGGTGAAGGGGCGACACTGCGCATGCATCGTGAGGATTACGCAAAGGCGCCGTATGTCAAGGGTGAATGGCGACATCTGCTTTGCATTTGCGGCGGACGTAATGTGCTGATCGAAGGACTGCGTTTGGCTGATTCAGGCGGCGACGGGGTTTATGTGGGAATGAAGGGTGCGGGAAAGATTCCGAAAAACATCACCTTGCGCAATCTCGTACTGGACCGTAATTGGCGTAATGCGCTCAGTGTGATCGCGGTGGACGGAATGCTTGTCGAAAACTGCTCGTTTCTCAATACATCAGGCACTCTTCCCGAGGCGGGAGTCGATTTCGAGCCCAACAGTCCAGATGAGCGAATAGTGAATTGCGTGCTGCGGAACTGTGTTTCGGACAATAACCGCGGCAAGGCTTTTGGTATCAATGCTACTGAAAACAATGCGCAGACCGCTCCTTACGGAATCCGTTTCGAGAACTGCCGCGCTTCGCGCAGCAAGTGGGGTTGGTCGTACACGGACGGAGGATGCAACCAGAAGGATGGATGTCGCCCGTGGGATGGCGGAACCGTGGAGTTCGTGGATAGTACGTTCATAGAATGCGATATGGAAGGAGTGGCGGTGTATCGCAAGCCACTGTCGACGGCGAAACTGATACTGAAGAACTGTCTGATCGCAGATAACTGCAGGAAGCAGCGTGAGCGGCCGGACGTGAGGCTTGCTGTGTCCGGACATCACGATCTCGCTCCGGATGTGTACCATTTCGAAAACGTCACGGTGAAGCAGTCGGCTGAAAGAGATTGGCTTGCCACTTCTGACGAAGGTAGCGTCCTGCCCGGCAATGTGACGTGCATAAGTGGAGTTGTGTCTGTCGTTTCCTCCGATGGAAGTAAGAGGGTCGTCGTGCTGGACGAGGAATGGAGCAGGTCGCGTTTCAAGACCAGCGCGTCTGATGTCGACGCGATTCCTCCGCCGCGTGTTGCTCCTGATTTCTCAAAGATGTCAGTGTCGGATCCGGAGCCAGGTGTTTTCCGTGCGTTCGGCGTATTCTTCCTTCGTAATTCGAATAGATGCATTTTTTATGCGGAAAAGGCTGGCGAAGTATCTTTCGACGCGGTTCAAAATGCTGTCGGCAGACGTCCTCCAAAGAAGGGCTGGATAAATGTTGTGCCTATCGGAGGGAAGCGCAGTATCTGTCGGATGGCGTTGCCTGGGACTGGGGATGTCCAGAGGATATCCTGTGCGGTCCCGAAGAAGGGGTTTTACACGATGCGCTTAAGTCTAGGCGGCAATGTCATCGGCTTTTCCGGTTCGTCCGTTCCGATGGCGCTTGATACGACAAGCGGCTGCGCGACGATGTACCGATGCGACTGCACTTTCCATTTCAACGTTCCCGAAGGAGAAAAGTTCTGGTTGCATGTCAAGGGCGATGGAAGGGAATGCGTTCTGTCTGATGTTAAAACGCCTGCGGGTGATACCTTCTGGCGCAAGATTGTGGATGGCGATGGTTTCTGGGGTGTGAGCGGGAAAGATTCTCTTCCCGGAATGTGGAGCATCAGCCTCATTCCTCCGCCAGGACGTCCTTATGAGGATGCAGAGATCGAACTTTGCGGCGTGTCTGGATTTTTGTTTCCAGACCGGGACCGGAGCTGGAAGTGAACGGATTGTCCTCTGGTTTTGCGCTCTGATGGCGTATGACATGAAAGATATTGCGGTATGAGAATAACAAGAAAAAGATTTTTGAAGATGTCAGGAGCCTTCGCTGCGACTTTGTACGG
>JAGBFY010000479.1 GCA_017936245.1 Kiritimatiellia bacterium | reverse complement strand
CTCCGGAAGCCTTGAGTTCATGGCACGGGGAAGATTCGCTGGCGGTATCGGCTTGGTTAAATCGAAATGCGCCACAAACCCCTTTGCATGCACTCCTGCATCGGTGCGTGAAGACCCGAACACCCTGACAGGTGCACGGTTCAGGTATTCCAGGACCTCTTCCAACTTCTGCTGGATCGCTATTCCATTACTCTGCAGCTGATAGCCGGAGTAGTTGGTTCCGTCATATGCAAGAACTATCTTATACCGCCTCTTCACCTACAGAACCTCCGGATCCCAGCTGAGATCGATGCGTGTCACGGGAGCGGATGGAGCCGGAAAAGTCTTTGGAACAACTCTGGTCGTGATCCACAGCCCATCAAGCTCGAACGACGTAAACTCTCCGCCCTTTGCATCAACAAGACGCGAAGGATCTTCAGCCGCAGGCTTCGTAACACTGATGAACAGCGGCGTGGACTGCTGGATGATCCGTTCTGCAGGAATCACACAGGCATGCGGTGTATCACGGGGATCGCATTCCGGAGACAACACGCATCGTTTGACGCCCAGTTCCGAAAGAGCCAGTATCGACTGGGCGTTAAACGAATAGACCGTCCAGTCCGACGTGATATCCTCAACCCCCAAAGACTTCAGCATGCGGATACCAGCAAGATCCGCCGCCTCCCACTTGGCGTATCCCGAACGGACAAGATTCTTGACGCGGGCGCGGAACCGGCTGTAATCAGTCTCCTTCGTAAACACCGGCAGCGCCAGACGGACATCGTCTCCGAATTCCGGCACTTCGCCCGAATGCCCAATCACAACAACAACCTCGTCCCAGTCGCCGGGCGGCACGTTCTGTCCAAGGCGCACCTTCACCACCTTCATCGGATCTGAAACCGCCGCCTCAGAGGAGTCCTCTTCAAGCCGTTCCTTTACATCTTCGATCTTTTCGAGTTTTCGGTGCACTCTTGCATCGTCAAGTCTCGCGACAAGCTCCCGGCGCAGTTCGTTCATGATAGAGGCAGGAACAAAAAGACCTTCCGGATCCTCCACCTTGAGCGACGAAAGCGACCATACGGTTCCGCCCAGCTTACCGAAGCACTTGCGAACCGCACCTTCCGTCAATTCCGGTCTGTTCGCCTTCTGCACGGAAGGAAGTTCCAACCTCGCACATTCGCCACGGGCCGAGGCTTCGACACCGTCTGCCGATATCTTGACCGTAACGTCCAGACCGCTCACGCCAGGGTAGTCCGCCGCGCGGAACGACGGCACAGGGAAGCGCCGCTTGACCTCATTGGACATTGAACAGCGCACCTCTACCGGCATCATATCCGGATCGGAAAGAACCTCGATCAGGGCGGGATCCGCTATCTCGATCTCCACGTCGCTTCCGGCATACGCCTCAAACACGGGCTTGCGCGATATCGCAAGGCGCATCTCCCCTATGCCCATGCCAAGAGGACGCGCGTCGTCAGAAAGCTCCTTGTTGCGCAACGAGACAAACTGAAGTCCGTCATGCTTTTCAAGAGCGCGAGACGTATGGAAGCGAAGCCAGGAACGTCCTTCCCTATCCTTTGTGATGCGCTTCACAATGCCTGCGGGAGTACCTTGATGTCCAAGATTGACGGGATCGATGAGATCGGACGTTGTCTGCTTCCATCCATCGGCATAGAGATGCGTGGTGGAGCGTGAGAATACCGTCTCGAGATCTTCACGTGTTGTTTTGGATGTACCGCCATCAAGAAGCTCACGGTAGCGCTTGACGACCGAGGCGACATAGAGAGAGGACTTCATGCGCCCTTCTATCTTCAGCGATGCGACACCCGCTTCCCTCAAGGCATCCAACCTGTCGTCAAGACGCAAATCCCTCATCGAAAAAGGAAGCGAACGCCCACCATACGAATCCGAGTACGGAAGACGGCAGCAGTATGCGCAGCGTCCGCGGTTTCCGCTTCTGCGCCGCTCCATTGCGGAAAAGAGGCAGAGCCCGGAGATCGAATAGCACAAAGCGCCGTGCACAAAAACCTCTATCTCGCATCCGCACCGCTTGACGATGGAACGGATATCTTCAATAGGAAGTTCACGTGCCAGCACCACACGCGTAAAGCCAAGTTCTTTGAGGGCAAGCACACCTTCGAGATTGTGTGCGACAAGTTGCGTGGAAGCATGTATCGGCAAAGACGGAAAATGCTTCCTTATGACACGCGCCACACCGATATCCTGAACGATGAGGGCATCCGGTGCAATCTCCTCAAGGACGGCAAGCCTTTCGACGGCATCCTCAAGTTCCGTGTCCGTGAGCAGGGTGTTGAATGTCACATACACCTTGCGTCCCTTCGCCCGGGCGTAGGTCATCAGTTCGGAAAGCTCTACGGCCGAGAAATTGACGGCCTGAGCACGCGCCGAGAACGCATCCAGTCCAAGATACACGGCATCGGCACCGGATTCGAAAGCGGAAAGAGCCGTCTCAAACGATCCGGCGGGCGCCAAAAGTTCAATGGAATCCATATCGTTATTTGTATGCATTGTTTAATATTTAAAATGAAGCATGAAGGCTGTACACGCCACCGGGGACGGTCCTGAAACGAAGCCGCCCAAACTCGTCACGGTCGGTATTTACAATATTACCAGCCGAATCACGCACCTGCCAATCGCCATGCACAAGGCAGTCTGCACCTTTAAGGGATTTCACTTTGACAGGAAGAATCTTTTCGCTTTGTATCTTTGCAGACAGCAGAAATGCGCCTGTCGCTCTCCAATCGCGGAATTCGACATCTCGATCTTTGAGCCAGTACGGGAATAGACGGATCGCCCCATCCCAGCTCTGCAAAAGAGTCTCCTGGACTGGAGCCATGCACGAAAGAGTCTCGGTCCATCCGCCTGTGCGGCCATAATGCGGCAGGCTCATGGCACGGACAAGGCCGTTCGGACGTCTCCAAGTTTCAAGCAGCCTTCTGTAGTATGGGAAATCGCGTTCGGGGATGAAGCGGTTCTGACGGACACGCCCCATCCATTCACGGATGCGAAGTCCAAAATACCAACGGTCGTTTTCGCCCATCTTTGCGGGAGTTCCATCCCACTTCTTGGG
>JAGBFY010000478.1 GCA_017936245.1 Kiritimatiellia bacterium | reverse complement strand
GTTCTTCTTGGTGCGTGGATCGCCGTAAAGGGTGAGGGTCATGATTGAGTTCCTCTAAAAATCACTACTGCACTTGGGAACGGCGCGCTGTTCTTGCAACCTCCAAATTTCAGTCTACCTCGCACAAATCTATATTCGCCTTTCATACAATAATCGTGCCACCATGCCGTGTCCGTTCTTGCAGGAACCAAACATACCACAGTTGTCCCCCATTTTTGTGCGGATTCATATGCTTTACGCACCCAATTTACAATATCTCTGCCGTATGGAGGATTCATCCAACACACCCCGCGCCACTCTTGGTCGAGACCGTTTTGTTCTGGAGTGAAGAAGTGAGCGCATTTAGCATTTTCCGGAAGCGCGCATACATCTGTTTCAAACTTGAATTCTGCGTTGAGATTGTCAAAAAAATCTTGCGGCGTTGCCCACAAATCAGTATTGCTGGTAAACATTCCAGAGTTAATCATTTCTTCGTCCCTCCCGGCCCGCGCCATTGAAAATCAGCGCATTCGTCTTTTCACGTTATCACTCCTTCGGCGGCTCGCATCGCTCGAATTTGATCACCCACACCCACGGGTTGGCCTCCCAGCCGTAGACAGGAAGGTCAGCCTTCTTGACTGTGGTGTCCCACAGAAGCGCGAATTCGGTTTCCGGACGTTCCAGCCATCCGGTATTATAGCAATCCGTGCATCCGAGCTCAGGATTGGCATCGGCATGGTCGCAGATCGTACCGCAGCAGCCTTCGTTGATTGCATCGAGAACGGTGATGTCCTGCAGCCGTTCCACTCGCACATCCTTCACGCGCAGGAAGATGCGTGCCGCTTCCTTGGGCATGTGAATGGAAGGATGCCATTTGTAATCTTCGGAAGTGATGTCTACATCGTCACCATGCGCAGTATCCTTTGCGTCGATATGAATGGGCATATCCGCTTTGTACATAAAGCATCCGGTGCCATAATCTTCATCGCCGGAATCGAAAACCCACGTTTCCCGTACCCACAGGATGTCGCCGGGATTGCAAGGGGCTTTCATTTGGTATCCGTGACCATCATCCCAGCCTACCCAGCCAATATTATTCCACCGGGGATTCGTGGGCTGGGGCTTGATGATTCGCCGCGTCTGCGTCTTCCTTCCGTCAAGGATCGCCCGCACCATCTCGGTATTAAACAGGATCGGCCTTTCTGTCATTTGTGTTCCTCCTTCGGCGGCTCCGGCAGCGGCATCCAGTGGGTGATCTTATATTCACGGAAGAAGTATTGCCACGGCGACTGCCAGCCCTCGATATTGAAGCCGTACAAGTTGTGGGTGTAGCTTGTCATCGATACGACAGAGTTTTCGTTGTTACCAATGGCGTGGACAAGCACATCGGTATTATCCTGCGGCAACCTCTCCTCCACGCTGATCCACTTCGGAACCATTTTCTGGAGGTCCCGAATATGGTTTTCAAGCTACTGGATGTAAGCAATAGCATCTGCCAGCAATTCTGTTTCGCAGCTATACTTCGTGTCGCGAAGGTCTCCATACGGGCACTGGTCAAGGCACGGCTTACATGCGCGGCAATGCTCCAGCCCATTCTTGATCTCCTCAGGCGTTTTCATCGGCATTTTCCTCCCGGATTTTCTTCAGCGCATGCGTGTCAAGAGTGCGCTGCATGATCGCCATGTTAAAGCTGGATTCATCGTCGTATACAACCTGATACGTCATGACCAGCGTGGTATCGGGTACTTCAATCGTGATCTTCACTTTTCGCCGCCTCCTCGATTACGTCCGCTGCCGCGACAAACTGCTCTATGAATCCGTCCTTACATACATAGCACAGCGGACATTGTGAGCAAGAATTCATTGCTCTGTTACGGAATGCGGCACACCCACGGATGATTTCCGCGAATTCTTCCACTATGCAAATTATCCTCATATCATCCGTCCTCCCTCGGTTCGCTCACAAGCTCAAAATCGCTGATCTCTTCGGGGGTGAGCGTTTCTCTGTACTCCACCCAGCCCCAGGCCATGCGGTCGATCTCAGGAACGTACCGGCGCTCTTCATAACAACAGATATTCCACGCTCCAGCCGGGATAGCTCCCGGCGTGGGCGGGCGTTGCGTGGCGTAGTATCGATGCATCATCTTACCCATAGCGTCCTATCCTCCTGCATCCTGACGATTCCCTTCATAACATGCAGCATGTTCGGAAGAGCCATTCCGTTGCCCCACATTTTGTACCGGGCCGAGTCAGAGCCTTCCACTCCATCCTCCCACCAGTCAGGGAAGCCTTGCAGACGGCAGCATTCCAGTGGGGTAAGGCGGCGGATGATGTATTTACGAGGAGGAACCGCGTTGGGATGCTGTCGTGCTGCCAATGGATGACAAGGATCTCCGGGTTGAGGTTTGCTTCCGTTCTGCGGACTTGTAATTTGCGTAGTATCGTATACAGCACATACACCATGCCTATCCACACGATTGATCGTATGCGCAATGTCCACGGATACGCCGTCTCCATTCTGCTTGGCATCGCGATCAATGCGGTTGCCTTGGATGCTGTACACCACATCCGTCACGGTGTTGCCGCCACTAAGCGCAGCTTTCAGCGTAGGCGTAGTGCCGTCATCACAGTATGCTACGGACCGTGCCTTAGCACCCTGACCACCCATGAATGCGGCTACGATGTTATATCCACGATCAATGCAAGGCGATGCGTCATGTTCGGCAGTCAACGTTCTGGCAATTGTTGGATACACTATGCCTTGTCTATTTTGTCCGCCTGTTGCATTACTCACCAGCGCCGGAAACACTCCTCGTGCGTCATATTGACGAATTGTTTGCGAATCCCAGGGATTTAAGCATCCATCGCAATTCTTTCCCTCAACGCTTCTTCCAACATCTCCGGCAGTTTCTTCCCGCGCCGCTCCGCACGGTTCAGAATTCCCTGACACGCCCGTGCGCTCAAATAGTATTTCGTCGGCGCATTCTCCTCCAAGATCGACGACAAGATAGATTCTTCTACGACGTTGGGGCACTCCCCAGTATTGAGCATCAACCGTTCGCCAAGCGAGGCTCCATCCATCTCCACCCACATAGCCTGATAGTTTCCAAACAAGTCTACATGCCTTTTGTTTAGGTTCAGGCACATGAATGTCGGGGTCGGCAATTTCCGCGAACGCTTGGAGCACGGTG
>JAGBFY010000477.1 GCA_017936245.1 Kiritimatiellia bacterium | reverse complement strand
CGACCGCAACGCGATCATTCTCCACGCCTCTCATACGCACGACGGTGGCCACCTTGCGATGAAGCAGAAGATGGGTGCATCGTCGATCGGCCGTGGTGAGGATGAAATCTCCGACATCTACAGGCGCATGGCCATAACCCGCGTTGCCGATGCGGCCGTGAACGCACTGGCCAACCTCAAGCCGGCCAAGATGTCCTACCAGCGTTCCGTCGCGAAGCGCATCTCCTTCGGCCGCCGCTACCTCATGAAGGACGGCAAGGTGCGCACTAATCCCGGCGTGAACAATCCGGAGATCGACAAGCCATACGGTCCGCCGCCGGACGAGGAGGTGCAGGTTCTCCGCATCGACTGCGAAGGCGACAAGCCGATCTGCATCATCAACTTCCAGACGCATCCCGACGTGGTCGGCAACGAAACGCTCACAGCAGACTGGCCGGGACTCACCCGCACCGTGTTCGAGGCGGCGACGCTCGGCAAGACCCGCTGCATGGTCCTTAACGGCACTCAGGGCGATGTGAACCACGTGAACGTGATGCCGCGTCCGGGCGAGCGCAACGGCCTCAAGCGCGACTTCGACGATGTGGATCGCGGCTATGACCACGCATGGCACATGGCCAATGTGCTTGCAGGATCCGCGCTCTCTGTCTGGATGAAGTGCATCCCGCTTGAAGCTGGAGAGGTCCGTTTCGCCACGCTTGATGTCCGTGTTCCCGCTAACAAGGCGAAAGAAGGCGACGAGAAGAATCTCGCTTGGGCGGAAAAAGTGTGGGCCAAGCATCAGGCCGGCAAAGATGCCGAGCTTCCCTGGAAGGGAATGGAGCTTACAACCGAGGTTGCCCGCGCCCGCCGTATCATCAATATGTCGAACCATGCCGATTTCCACGATCTGCCGCTTTGGGGCATTTCCGTCGGAAAGTCTGTCGCCTTCGGCGCATTCCCCGGCGAGCCGTTCAACGACATCGGCAAGAGGGTGAAGAAGGAGTCTCCGTTCAAGATGACGATGCTCACCTGCCTCTCCAACGGAAGCCGCGGATACTTCCCGTTCTCCGACGCCTACAAGACGGGCGGCTACGAGTCGGCGACCTCTCCGTTCGGGCCTTCGGTTGCGGATGACCTCATTGCAGGTCAGCTCAAGCTGATGAACGAACTCTACAAATAACAGATGGTTCAATCAAGGCGCAGGCGATGAATCCTGCGCCTTTATTTCCACACGTACAGTACAGGAGGAGTTATGCGAAATCTTATGATGATTAGTTGCGTAGCCATGTTTTGTGTGACTGCATCTGCCGTATCCGTTCCCACTGTTTCGAATGTGCGTGTGTCCCAGAATCAGGATACCCGTGTCGTATCGATAGAATACGATCTTGTAAAAGGCGTTGATTCCATAAGTGAAGCCATAATTACTGTAGACCTTCAGACCAATGCCGTCGCAAATGCGGTTGAAGGTTGGGTGTCGATAGGGGGCAGACATTGCCGTTCTCTTGCTGGAGATGTAAACCGCATGCTCTCGGACGGAACGGATCGCAAAGCCATATGGGTGCCGGATTTCGATCTGCCTGGCGTTTCGATTGATGCCGGGTGCTTTCGTGCCGTTGTGAAAGCCTGGCCTACAAATTCGCCGCCCGACTATTGGGCAATTGACCTGTCTGGAGGCAAGTGCCATTTCTACTATCCCGATGCCGATTGCCTTCCGGAAGGTATAGACTCCGACAAATGGAGAATGGAGCAAATGCTTATGCGTCGTATTCCCGCAAGGAATGTTGTTTGGCAGATGGGCTCTCCGGAAAATGAACTGGGGCGCGATACATCTACGACATACGGCGCAAACATGGAGAAGCAGCATAAAGTCAAGTTGACCCATGACTACTACCTCGGAGTGTTTGAGGTTACTCAATACCAGATGGAGGTTGCAAGAGCCGGGTCTCCGAATGCTAGCAAGTTCACAAACAGTCTCCATTGGGCGACCCGTCCTGCCGAATATACGAATTTTGCGGATCGGTATCATGAAAATACCGATCCTACGAGTTCAGATCCGTCAGTCAGGCATTCTTGTTTGAATTGGAAGGTGACGGGAACCATGCGAAATCGAACCGGTTTGAACTATTATCTTGATCTTCCTACGGAAGCCCAGTGGGAGTTCGCCTGTCGCGCAGGATCTACAAACGCCCTATATGACGGAAATGAGCTTTCGATGGAAACCGGAGAAGATGCGAATCTTTCGAAACTTGCGCGGTACAAGTATACTGTCGAAGACGTCAATGCTGATTACAGCTGCAGCACAAACAGTGGAACCGCCCGTGTCGGCACATATGCGCCTAATGACTGGGGCCTGTACGATATGCTTGGCAATGTCGCCGAAATGTGCCTTGACTGCTATG
>JAGBFY010000046.1 GCA_017936245.1 Kiritimatiellia bacterium | reverse complement strand
TCGCCTTATTCCGAACAGATGTGGCTTGCACTCTATGCTGCGGCGCAGGGATTCGATGGAATGCTCCGCTGGGCAGTGTTCAACTGGCCGCGTGATCCTCTCTTTGACACTTCCTTCAATCCGCACCACGGTTCCTGGGCTCCTGGCGATACGTTCCTCGTGTATCCCGGTCCTAGACTCTCCGTTCGCTGGGAGAATCTGCGCGATTCCATTGAGAACTTCGAGAAGATACGTGTTCTCCGCGAGTCTGGCGCGTCCACGCCGGAGCTTGAAGCCGCTCTCTCCAAGATCGACTACACCACCGAGGCGGCAAACGGCAATGAGGCTTATTTCGCCTCAAAGGTCAAGGCCGTTACGGATGCTATCGCTGCAGCGTCGGCAAAGTGAGCAATAGGAATCAAATTCCAGGTCTGATGGTCATGGGATTCTTCAAGGCATATGATATGCGCGGTACGTTCGGGGTTGACTTCGACCTCGGTACCGTGCGCAAGGTGGGCAGGGCGCTCCCGCAGGTCGTCGGCGGAAAACGCTGGCTTGTGGGGCGCGATGCCCGTGTTACGTCGGAATCGGTAAGGGATGCACTTGTTGAAGGGTTGACCGAAGCAGGTGTTGAGGTTACGGATATCGGCCTTGCTACGACCCCAATGGTCTATTTCTTTACGGTCAAGGAGGATTTCGATGGAAGTGTGATGATCACGGCTTCGCACAATCCTCCTTCGGACAATGGGCTTAAGGTTTCACGTAAAGGTGGATTGCCTGTCGGTTACGATTCCGGTCTCAAAGAGGTTGAGGCCATCGTAAATGCCAGTGAAAGGTAGCCAGAAAAGATTCTGCTTTTTGCTGCATTCAGCGGTTGCGTTCCAGGAATACGCGCAACGAACCGATTTTAGCCGCCGTGTTGATGATTGAAGGATCGTCCGGCGGCTCGGCTGTTACAAGAGCATCTGAAGCCGCGGCATGAAGCCATACCGCCGAACATGCGGCAAGAAAGGCATCCTTGATGTAGGACCAACGTGCTGCAATCACGCCGGAGAGCAGATCTCCCATGCCTCCCATTGCCATGAATGGATTTCCTGCTTCGCAAATGTAGGTGCGTCCGTCTGGCGATGCTACTATCGTGTTGTATCCCTTGAGTACGCAGATGGCGTGGTACCTTTCGACAATGCGCTTTGCGGCGGACATGCGATCGGCGTTTATGTCTGCAGTTTTGCAGGCGAGGAGACGTGCTGCTTCTCCGGCATGAGGTGTGAGAATCAGGGTCTGTCCCTCTGTGACAGGAAGATTTTCCTGCTTCTGGGCGTACCAGTTTGAAAGAATCGTAAGCGCATCCGCATCAAGTACGAAGTTTCCGTTTGAGCCGGAGAGAAGCCTTGATACGAGCATCTCGGTCGTCTGTGTGACGCTAAGACCCATTCCGATTACCATTGTATCGGCTTTGGGCGGTACGCAAGTTGCGGTCTGCTTCATGAACGTCGCTTCCGGCACGAGTGCGGCGGCGGCGATCCTAGAGGCATCAGGCACGACAAGATGAATCAATCCGGCGCCTGCCGCCCTTGCTCCGAGACCGCATATGGAGGGTGCATGGATGAACTTGCCGGACCCACCGACGACGGTCACAGTCCCTACTGAATACTTGTTGGAGTCGATTGGACGCCGTGGAAATGCTGTAGATATGAATTCTGGAACTTGCATACGGGTCCATAGTATACCATAAATCACCGCAAAAGCCATCTGGGTGCACCTTCCGGTGAAAGAGTCGTGCCTGTTTGTGCGAGTGCGGATGATTTGGTATAATTCGCTTCGATTTTGATTGGAGCAGAAAGTGATAGCATACCTAAATGGAATTCTGGCGGAGAAAAACCCCGCGAACGTGATCGTCGAATGCTGTGGCGTCGGATATGAGGCACTTATACCTCTTTCAACTTTCGACCGGCTTCCGGCGTCAGGTGAAAAAGTGAAGCTTTTTACGTATCACGCCGTGCGTGAGGATGATGAGATCATTTTTGGCTTCTTCACGCCGGAAGAGCGTGATATGTTCATCAAGGTGACCGCAGTTTCCGGGGTTGGACCGAAAACCGCGCTTGCGGTTCTCTCTGGATTCACGATAGGCGATCTTCAGCTTGCGATAGCGCAGGGTGACGCGAAGCGGATTGCCACCGTGAAGGGTGTCGGCAAGAAGACAGCAGAGCGAATCGTGATCGAACTTAAGGATAAGGTCAATCCGATAGAGGCTCTCGCCAATTCGACCATCGCATCAACAGGGGCGCAGCGTGCTGTTCTGCGAGATGCAATGCTTGCTCTCACAGCGCTTGGGTTTTCGGACGACAAGGCGCGGAAGATGGTTTCGGATGTGCTCGAGGCATATCCG
>JAGBFY010000476.1 GCA_017936245.1 Kiritimatiellia bacterium | reverse complement strand
GCCAATGCGATGGATGCCAGAAACAGTACAACTTTTCGGACGCTGGACACCCCGCGAGCGAACTTATATGGGGGTATACCGTTGACATTGCGGAGAGGCTGAAGAAGGCAGGCATCAAAGGCAAGGTGACGCAGATGGCCTACTTCCCGTACAGGCGCATCCCCGCGTTTGACATACCGGACAATGTGGAAGTGATGGTCGCGGAGCCGGGGCCGTTCAGTGTCACAAATCCCAAGGAGCTGCAACGCGAGTATGATGAAATACGCGTCTGGGCGAAGAAACTGGGGCGTCCGGTCTCCACCTGGACATATCCTCATAAATGGCACGAGACAATGATTCCAGGTGTCCCGGATTTCATGCCGCGTGCGATAGGCGAGTATTACAACGGCATTATCGATTCCATTTTCGGTACATTTATGCAGTCGGAGACAGACCGTCGCATATTTCACTACCTTGGTGATTATGTGTTGTCGAGGATTCTGTGGGAGGGTGCGATTGACGTAGAGGCGGTTATCGCCGAGCACAACCGGCTGATGTTCGGTGCTGCCGCTGATGAAATGGGAGAGTTTTTCAAGATTCTGGAAAACAGGTGGGTATATGGTGTGAACGGGAATATTGAAGAATCGAATGTGGGACCGAGGATCGTTCCTCCGTCGGAATGGGATCTGTGGACGAAGATATATTCCCCGAAAACAATTGCAGTGCTGGATGAATTGCTGACGAAGGCTGCCGCAAAAGTTCAGGCGAATACGATTGAAGCGAGACGTGTGGCCTTCATGAGAGCGCAGTTCTTTGATCCGCTGGTCGCTCAATCGGCGTCATGGCGGGATTTGATGTCCAAAGTGGAAAATGATCGATGGGTTATGAAATCCGGCAAATCGATATCGTTGCGGCTGCTTGAAGGCTCTAAATTAAACCGGATGCTTGCACCGGAGGATGTTGTGAATACAACAGTGTCGGCACGGCGCACAGAGACAGCGCTTGAATTCCTGTTTAACTGCGAAGAGCCAAGAATGAAGGAGGCGGTGTCTCACGGACATCGCAAGCATGATGACAAGGCGACATGGCGTGATTCCGGGATTGAGATATTCTTGAATCCGTCTGGGGACAGGAAGACCGTTTACCATTTCATGGTCAATGTGAATAAAGTGATGTGCGACGGTGTTGAAATCAGAAAGGGAGGCGAATGGTCAGTGCGGTTTGACACGTCATGGGAATCCGGTGCGACTGTCGACTGCAATAGGAGCGCTGACGGATTCGTTCTTGTTGTTTCGATACCGCTTGCCTCATTTGGAACGGATGTTAAAGATCGGTTTCCAGCGGAGTTCTGCAGGAATCGCACGCTGAAAAACGGCAAAGGCGATGCCCAATACGTATGGGGGCAATACATTCGCAACTATAAAGATGTGGGGAAATACGGAATATTGGACATCTCAAGATAGGTGAGAGCTCGTACGCTCGAATTCCTAAGTGTGTGAGTTGAAAAGAAAGGAAATAAAGGATGCAGACAAGATGTGGAGCGCTTCTTGCTATGGTATGCTTCGCAGTGGCATCTGTTGCAGGCGCCGATACTAAAGTCGTGGATCCGGCGGAGTATGGGTTCTCGCCCGACGCCACGCCTGATGTCAATAGGAAGGCTCTTCAAAGGGCGCTGGACGGCGGCCGTAGAACGGTTAGAAGCACGATAAGCGGTGTGTATGGGCTTGATCAAACAGTGTTCATCGACAGTGACACCGTTCTTGAGTTCGCTCCCGGAACGGTTCTTAAGAAAATGAAGCCGTATTGCAACGTGCTCGTCAACAGAGGTGCGTTCAGCTATGGATGCGACTCGAACATTGTCGTCAGAAATGTAGAAATCAGCGTCAACGGCATGACGAGCAAAAGTGACGTGAATTCCAATGCTCCCGGGCTCCGGGGTCATTTTGCCTTTTATCGCGTCAAGAACGTGGAATGCCACAACTTCAAGTGCGGTGACTTCATCGGCAGTCAATATTGCTGGCAGGCGGTGGATTTTGACGGTCTGCTTCTTGACGGCTTCACGATACGGGGGAAAAAAGATGGTGTGCATCTCAACTGCGGCAGAAATTTCACCATAAGGAACGGAGTTCTTCGCACCGGCGATGACGGGATTGCGCTCAATGCGGGTGAATGGCCTGGAGGGTGCACGCCGAAGATGGGATCGATAGAAAATGGTCTCATTGAGAACATTGTCGATGAGGCGGGCGGAGAACGCAACTTCATACGTGTAATAACCGGTTGCTGGAAAGAATGGCATTCAGGGATGAAACTTCAGCGCAACGACATATTTAAGGTCGGAAAGAACGTGTACTGCGTGTACCCGATGCCGTTGTCGGCCAAAGAATACGTGTCATTGACGGCACCGACGCATACGCATGGAGTGTGGGAAAGTCCGGAGGGCATCAGTTTCCTGTTCCTTCAGGACGACGGTGAGACGCGCGCAGACATACGGAATGTAACAATCCGCAATATCCGTATGGAATGCGCTCGCTCAATAGCCTGCAAGTGGGAGATTTGCAGATGGGCGCGCCTTATTCACCCGGAGATTCCAAATAGCGATTATCCTGTGATAGATATCTGCATTGAAAATCTCGTAAAAACCGCTCCTGGTCCTGTTGTGCGCGGTGACGCCGGCTGCCGTATTGTTTTCAGGAATGTCAAGGCGGAACGCGGCCAGCTGATGGCCATGAGACGCCATGCAAAGGGATGTTCCGGCACCGAACTGTATGCTAGTGAAATCAATGTGAAAGCGGTGGATTGCGAGGCGGCGGGAGGCGGCGGACCGGACATTCTACTTGACGATTCTGATGGCACAGGGTCTCTGGAGATTTTGGGCTGGAAGTCCCAGCGTCCTGTGCGCATAGGCGGACGTGCGGTTCCTCGAATTACTGTCTCCGGTGACGCCCGGATTGAAACAACGGATGTTCAACTGGAGAATGCTGGACCTGTCGTGGACAAGGTCAACGGCTGGAAGGCCGCACTTTCGGGAAACAAGAGCGGCAAGTCATTCAATCCGTTGGAAGGATGGTATCCAAGCAAGGGAGGAAAAATCGTTTCTTCCCGTATCTTCATTCCTGATGCAGGCTCTTATTACCGACTTTCATATACGGCATTTGCACCGGTGCGATCCTATGAGGCTGTTGCGTTTTACAATGTAAACGCGGATCTGGTGGCGGACAACTACGATGTCATCTACCCCGGTGTGACGAACCGCTACGAACGTATTGTCTTTGCGCATGACAAAGAACACGACGCCGTCACAAGTGCGGAGGTGATCTTTCAGTCGCCAAAGGGATGTGCCGTCTCGGACGTGAAACTCAGCCCTGCAACCGTGGAAGAGGCGGCAGAGTGGTGCGATAGCGTGTATGCCAAATTGCCGCCAGTCATGGTGGAGACTGAGAAGGACGCATTTCTCTCCGCTTCGAATACTCTCAAAGCGCTTAAGACCGGAAAGCCCTGGCGGATATTGATGCTGGGCGATTCAATAATGCAGGACACGTTCCATTCTCAATTCCACGCCCTTGTAAAGCGCGCATATCCAAAGAGCGATATAACATGGCTTGTTTCGGTGCGGGGTTCCACAGGTTGCTGGTATTATCGTATACAGAAAAACTTTGAGAAGTATGTTAAGCGATGTCGTCCCGATTGTGTGATGATCGGTGGAAATTCAAACTGGAAAACAGGTCTTGGTGATTTTCCGGTTACAGGGAATGACGCGATTTTCGAAGTGGGCGAGAAGATTCGCGCGATGGGTGCAGAAGTGATTGTCGTATCGCAAACGCTTTCGGTCGACACTCGCCTACCCAGGGGTACTTCTCCGATGACACCGGTTCCGCGTATGCATTTCGATGCGGCAAAGGTGTCCGAAGCGGTTGCGCATGCAATGG
>JAGBFY010000475.1 GCA_017936245.1 Kiritimatiellia bacterium | reverse complement strand
CGTCTGTCGAAAAAACCGCGGCGAAGGAACTGCAGGATGCGATCAGGCGAATGACGGGACGCTCGGAACGGATTGTCTCCGAATGTGCCACTCTTGACGACCGGCATTACTTTGTCGGAGCGACGCGCGCGGCAGCGGAGATATCTTCCGGAATCTGGCGTGAAGATGAAATACTCGTTTCCCCGCACAAACGGGGGACTGTTCTTGCCGGACATCCTGTTCGCGGTCCCATCTACGCCGTGGACGTATATCTTGAGGAGATATGCGGTGTCAGGTGGTGGACGTCAACGGAGTCCAGCTATCCGAAGCATGAAGAGATGCCTCTCCCGTCTCGGACAATCCGTCATGCTCCGCCGTTCCGGTATCGCGAAACTTACTACAGGGACGGGTTCAACGCTGATTTCAAGGTCCGCTCGAAAGGGAATTTTTCTTCGCGGACAAGGTTCATGTATTCACCGATGGAATTCATCCCGGAAGCGAAGGGTGGCGACCACAGGCTTTATTTCTTCTCCGGCAGAGGCTCCGCGTATCATTCGTTCTTTGAGACGCTGCCGCCGTCCGTGCATTTCGAGAAGCATCCGGAATGGTATTCCGAAATCGACGGAAAACGAGTCAAAAGACAGTTGTGTCTTACAAACGACGAAATGACGCGCGCATATGCCGCCGAAACGTTGCGCCGCCTGAGAGAGGATCCTGCGGTCGACTACATTTCGGTAAGCCAGAACGACTGGAACGGTCCGTGCTGCTGCGTAAAATGCAAGGCGATTATTGAGGAGGAGGGTGCGGAGAGCGGATTGTACCTCAGATTCGTGAACAAGATAGCCGAGGCTGTTGAGCGTGAGTTTCCCAACGTGATGGTGGACACTTTCGCATACCGTTTCACCAGGAAGCCGCCGAAGATCACGCGTCCGCGTCACAACGTGACCGTAAGGCTGTGCGACATAGAGTGTGCGTTCAATGCTCCTATCGAGACTTCCGGGCTTGACGATGATTTTCTAGAAGATCTGAAGGCGTGGGGACGGGTCGCCCCGGGAAACCTTTACATCTGGGACTACACGACTGATTTTGTGTCGTACATGATGCCTCATCCCAATTTGAACTCTCTCGCTCCCAATATACGGCTTTTTGCGCGGCATGGAGCCGTGGGTGTGTTTGAGCAGGGCGACGCCCTCTGTTCGGCGGGATCCTTCGCTGCACTGGAGCATTGGATGATATCCCATCTTCTCTGGGATCCTGACAGGGATGCCAAGGCGCTTCGGGACGAATTCATTCGAGGATATTACGGCCCGGCCGCTGCATCTCACGTAATGGAATGCCGCGATATGGTGGATGGAGCTGGTGAAGCGGCGGCAGAACGTGGTGTAAAGATCGGTTGCTATCACCTTACCGTGACGAACTTCATGGATAAGGCAACGGCTCTCGCCGCCTCGAAAAAGCTGGATGATGCAATTCTTTCGGCGAAAGCCGACGGAGAACTTTATGTGCGGCGTCTTCTGCGCGAGAAACTGTCCTTTGATCATATGAAGATTGTCAGCTGGGATCAGTGGCGACTTCCAGGATCGAAGCGCGATGCCGTTCTTCGCTGGATTGAGGATTGCCGTTCCTTCGGTGTGGAGGCTTGGCGCGAGACGACCGACAAAACCGATTTCAGCAAGTACTGCCGAAAGCTGCTCTCAAGTGTTGGAGTTCCTATGGATTATTGAAATCAGACGGCATATGGTGTATACTGCAAGAAAAATTTAAAGAAAAAAAGATTTACTGGAATGGAAAGAAGATGCAGAAGAAAAATCCACTGAAAAGTGCGCCGCTGCCAGCCTCGAAACGAGCCCTGAAGAAGAAGGCTATCGCGCGGGAGTTCGAGATGAAGCGGCGCGAACTCGGTCTAGGCGGATCGGGAATGAAAAGGGGAGTCGGCTTCTATCTCGTTCTCATCGTCGGCATGATCCTGATCGGCTCTATCGTCATGAAGCAGGCAGGGGAAACCGACAGACGCAAAACCGTTAACACGAAAATGCTCTATGCGCAAAGGAGCGTGGATGCGCTTGCTGAAGCGTTGGGACGCTTCAAGTTCCACTGCGGATGCTATCCCACTGCGGAAGACGGAGGTCTGGAGGCTCTCTCTGCCAAGACTTCCAGATACAAAGGTTGGCTTGGGCCGTATGCCGGATCGTGGGGACATATGATCCCCGATCCGTGGAAGCGTCCCTATGTTTACGAGCCGAATACGAACGGAGTACCTACAGTGCTTTCGCTCGGGCCTGATGGGTTGCGCGGCACGGCTGATGACGTAATACCGGCGGAAGGGCTTTTCGAGAAGCCGTTCAAGGATACGTCCTGGACGAATGACTGGGTTCATTTCTCAAGGCGCGGCATAATAGTGGTGCCGAAGAAGAACCAGAAATCCGCTGTTAAGTGAAGGTATGAAAATGGCTACACCTGCATGGTCAGTTTTGCCCGATGAATGGAAGGCGCTTCTCAAGGAGCGTGGATTGCGTCCGTTCCGTGCCGATCAGATACTTCAGTCCCTATATCGCGACTACATCACAGATTGGGATCAGGCTACAACACTTCCCAAGGACTTTCGCGAGACGCTTAAGGTTGAATTCCCCATAGTTCCAGCGGAAGAGGTGGCGTGCGACACCGCTCCTGATGGCACCAAAAAGCTGCTCCTCAAGATGTCCGACGGGGAGCTTGTCGAAACCGTAATCATTCCTGTTTTCGGAAAGAACGCTGACGGCGGCAAGGAGACGGTGCGTCTCACCCAGTGCATATCCACGCAGATCGGATGTGCTATGGGATGTGCGTTCTGCGCAAGCGGTTCGAAGGGCATAGTGCGTTCCATGCG
>JAGBFY010000474.1 GCA_017936245.1 Kiritimatiellia bacterium | reverse complement strand
TGTGGTGAATGACCGCTGGGGCGCGAAATTCCGCGGTAGGTGCGGTGATCACTATACGACCGAATATGAGGATTTTTCATATGGCGCTGAAGGTGTGCTGCATCCGTGGGAGGAGTGCCGTGGCATCGGTCGTTCATTCGGGTACAACCGGTTCGAGACGGCGGAGGATTATCTTTCGGATGAAGCCTGTATCGAAACGCTCTGCGACAAGGTCTCACGCGGAGGAAATCTCCTTTTGAATGTCGGACCCGGCGCAGACGGATTGATCCCCGTCATAATGCAAGAACGCCTCCTCTCCATCGGAGACTGGCTCTCCGTGAACGGCGAGGCGATCTACGGCACGGTTGCATGGGGAAAGCGTCCCAAAAGCATGAAGCAAGACAGGGTGTATTTCACAAGCAAGGGAGATTCACTTTATGTGATTGTTTTTGGACCCAAAGAGAAGGTGACCGTAAAGGATGCGGGGAAGCCCAAATCCGTTGCATTGCTTGGAAACGGCAGGAAGATACAGTGGGCGCAAAGAGGCCGTGATGTCGAAATTGAAATGCCGCTTTTCCGTCAAGGCATGGCTCCCTCGGACCATGCGCTTGTGTTTAAGATGTGTTTGGACTGATTGTCAGTGAAATAATCAAGAGAAAGGTCGAAGACTATGGCAAAGAGAACTCAAAGAATTCATCCCGGTTTCCTGGCGGCAGTTGCCGCTTTGCCGGTTTCACTCTGTGCGGCGGCCGACCTGACGGTGCCTGCCGGAGGATTGGCGGTGACGGAGAAATCTACCTACTCCGCTGCGGTCATCTCCGGGCCGCTGACGGTTTCGGCCAAGGTGACCGTGTCGGGGCTTACGGAGGTGAAAAACGGCGGGAGCATCGCCGTTTCCAATGCTGATTTCCAGTCGAAATACATCTCGCTTGCCGGTGATGTCTCCGGTGCTGACGGAGTTTATGATCTGGCAGGTCTCTCTCGGACGCTTGCTGTCGGCAGCATTACCAACGAAAGCGCCTCGGTCGCGGCCAGAATCCTGTTTCAGGGCGGCAGTATGATGTTTGATTGGACTACGGGAACCTATGCGCCTCCGTTTATGACCAAGGGAGGATCTGTTTTCATCCTTGAAGGTTCAGCCGATCACAATATATTGCTTTGGATGAACAATGCACAGCGCACTTTGGCGAAGGGCGACGGCACTGTACGGTTTCTCGGTAAAGATGTGCGGTTTAGAATTGACGGTTCAAACGGCAACAATATCTTTACCATCGGCAGTACTGCGCTTTCCTGGGAGAATACCGGGGAACTCAACGTGTATGGCGGTGGAGTGTTGAAGATGGGGGATATAGATCGCCTGCCGTATGCAAACGGAATCGTCCGTATATCGGGCGCGGCTACAACGCTTGATCTTGCCGGCAAGTCCCAGAAGCTGAAAGGGCTTGTTTCCGAAGGGATTGTAAAGACCGGTTCGTCCGCCACGGAACTCCAGTTCGGTACGGGCGGTACCGACGGCGTGCTGGCGGCGAAACTTGAGGGAAATGTGGTTGTAGCCAAAGATGGTGCAGGGACGCTTGCCGTTTCCAATTCCGTTATGGACAAGCTGCTTGTTCGCGAAGGGACGGTCAAGATCACGGCGCATTCTGTTGCCGATTGCGTGGTCGTGTCGACCGGTGCGACGCTGATAATCGACGGCTGCGAGCTGACGCTTGCCGACCTGACGCTTGAGGAAGGGGCGGCGGTTTCGCGTATCAACGGCGGCACGATCGTGTACGATACTCAAGACGCGGATATGACGGTTGATGCCGATATTATCGGAACTGATGGCGGATTAACGAAGACGGGCGGCAATAATCTGGTGGTCAAAATCGGCTCCGTCGCGCTTTCGGGTGCGATTACCGTAAAAGAAGGGTGTCTTAAACTGCAAGGCAAGTCCTGCCATTGGCCGTTCTACCGCTATTCGATAAAGTCGGCGGCACCGGCTGAATACGATGGAGTAAATCACACTTATGCCGCGCTCGGCAAACTTTATGTTGTTTCGGCGGACGGCAGCGTTGTCAGTTCAGGGCTTAAGGCATCTTCATCGACGGTCGGGGCAGAGCCTTCCACCTTGGAGGCAGGGACGGTTACGAGTTTTAAAGAGTACAAGACTGGACAAATTGGTGTCGCTACTGTTGGACATCCATTCGGATTGTTTGGAGTGGATGATTACAAATATGGCGGTACAGCATATCAGAACGACGATCTTGACCCGTCCGATCCTTCGACATGGGAGCAAATTATCTTCCGCTTGGCGGATGGCGTTGAGCCGGCAACCGGATACAAAATGCGGACATGTTGGACGACTGCCGGTAAACCTCCGACAGAGTGGATGCTTGAGGCGAGCCCGGACGGAATGACATGGCTTACTCTCGACGAGAGGAGTGTGGCTTCCGTACCGTCTAGCGATGCACAGTGGTACAATTCCGGCAACCCTTACGAACTTCAGAAATGTCCGGCAGAGAAGGCGTTCTCTTCAACGGCTAAAGTGCAGGTGGACGGCGGTGCAGTGCTTGATCTTGGTTACGTTGATGATGCCGCCGCCGAGATTTCCGCGCTGGTCGTGGACTGTGACGCCGGAGTCGGTACAATCACGAAATTCCTGCCAACGGAGAATGGCGCATTGTATCTTGTCGGGGATGGTGTCAAAGGAGCGTGCACGATACCGGTCACCTTCGGTTCGGTGAAGAATATCGACAATCTTGAGAACTGGTCGGTGTATATCAACGGGCGGCTTAAAGACGGTTACAGCATTTTGTACAAGAACGGTGCGTTGGAGGTTCTTCCGCCCGGATTGAAGATTATTGTCAGGTGAGAAGTGTTCAGGATTACTACAGAAAAGGGGATTTCATGATCGGTCTTGAAAAATTGAATAGAGCGGTGACATCGGCACTCATCGCATTGGCGGCTGCCGCATCGGTTTCGGCAGCGCCGGAGGTGATAGTCAGAGGCGCTAAGTGGCGGCCTGTCGATATGGGGAAGATAGATAAATCCTCCTCGTTTCCGGCGGTCCGGATGCCCGGGATGGATATCGTTCCCGGATCGGTTTTGGATATGTCGCAGCATGTTCCCCGGGAAGACATTGACGCCAACGGGCGAATTGTGTCCGATGCCGACGGAAATCTGCGTTTCGAGAACCGACCGGGAGTGAAGGTGCGGCTTAAAGGCTTCAACTGTGTCTACGGAGCCTGGGAGGACAGATTTAAGTGGTACTCGCATGATGAAATCGAGGCGATTGCCGAACAGATTCGGCTTTCCGGCATGAATCTTATCCGGCTGCATTTCTGGGATAACAGACTTGTCGGTCTGAACGGCTTCCCGAAAACCGGCAAGGACAGCCGGGATTTCGCCGATGTGAAACTGCCGCAGTCGGCCGATGAAATTTCGATCGACGAGGCTTTCGCCGACAGGTTCTGGTATTTCGTCAAATGTCTGCGCGAACGCGGGATATATCTTTTCCCCGATATCGTGACCGGGCGGCTCTGGAGCGGAGCAGACAAGGCGAAGAAAGGCAAGGATCCGCGCTTTGGCATGTATACCGATCCCGAATGCCGCAGAGCCTGGCAGGCCGGGTTCGATTATATGATGAAGACGGTCAATCCCTACACCGGTCGGCGGCTTATCGACGATCCGCAGGTTGTCGGCGTCACCTGCTACAACGAGCTTGAACATTCGCTTATACTCCGTGAAGGCGGAAGCATAGAGCGCTTTTCCGATGAATGGAGAAAATCGCAATGTCCGGACAATCCGGCATCGGTGCGCCCTTTGGACGGCAGGCTCCTGCAGGAGGATTCGGCGGCAGGGCGGCAGGCGCGGCGCTTTGTGCGGGAGCGGATGCGGGAGGTCGATGCGTTTTTTCTTTCTGCTCTCAAAAAGAGCGGATTCAAGGGGTTTGCCGTATGCTGGGATATGTACATGCGCCATCTCGAAGGTTCGGCGCGGGCGCGTTACAGCGCCGTTGCGATGCATACGTACTGTTGCCATCCAGGTTATATAAAGGACAATCCGCTCCCGGAGCCGCTTCCGGAACATCCGGAAGGGAAGTGGTTCAGAGACGGGAGGTTCGTTTCGGCGGGAAACTCGAACGGTACCGATCTCAACAACTATCTCAACCGCGCCGCAGGAGTTCGCCAGTT
>JAGBFY010000473.1 GCA_017936245.1 Kiritimatiellia bacterium | reverse complement strand
ACCCCAAAACACGGCTACATCATGGCAGAGGGAGGGGAATTACCCGTATTTCGATGCATTCTGACATACCCCAAAACACAAACTGTCTATTATAAATGCAAATATCAGCTGAATTACAGCCAATTAATCAACAACAGCAACAATACGCCACACCTTCATCAAAAAATGGGGATAGTCCAGGCATGTGATTTTGGAAGATTCGGTGACAAGCCAAAGTAAATGCGACTCCTCGCTTCGCGGGCAGTCGCATTTACTTTGGCTTGTCACCTACTTTGCCTCAACCTTTACATTTCAGCCCTCATCTTACATAATACAGTTTTTATGGACATATGGGATGAAATCTCCTCCGACAGGGATTCCGGCGCGAAGCGACTTGTTGCCGAATACGGCGACCGTCTCTTCACGGCGGCGTATCGCATTGTCCAGAACGAGTCGGAGGCGGAGGATCTCACATTCCGCACTTTCGAGAGAGTTATCCTCAAGATAGACCAGTATGACGGCAGAAGCCGCTTCTTCTCGTGGCTTTATTCCGTGATGCTGAATTTCAGGAGAATGGACCTCCGGCGGAAAGGTGCGAATTCCCTGGTTTTTGACGGTGACATTCCTGACACGGAAGATCCGATGCCTGATCCCGGGGAGACATCTGCGATAACGGATGACGCCGATGCCGTGAGAAATGCCATTGCCCGCCTGCCGGAATCCCTAAGAACAGTTGTTGTTCTGCACTATTTCGACGACTTGCCGCTGAGTGAAATAGGCAAGGTGCTTTCGGTCCCGCTTGGAACGGTCAAATTCCGGCTGCACCGCGCCAGGCTGGAATTGCTCAAAGATCTTTCTCAAACCATTTCGTGCGAAACCTCATCCAACGTAATGTAACAGGATATCGCAGTGGAAAACACAAAAGACATATCATGCGACCGGCTTGGAGACTTGATTTCCTCCGCTTTGCGCGATGAGCGGGCCCGGATGAAACTGCCGCCCGATTTCTCTTCGCGACTTGAGCGCAGAATCAAAAGTCGCTCCTCGACCGGCAATACCGGCACAACGAACGGCCGGGGAAGACTGTTGCGCATAGCCGCATCCATCGCGGCAGTCGCATCGTTCGCGGCATTTGCGGCTTGGATCGGGAATGCCATAATCGGCAGCGACGCTCTTCCCAATGCTCAAGAACCCACCACAGGAGACACCAACATGATAATGGCAAAGAAGGTTGCCGCTCTTGCCGGCGCGGCCGTACTCACGGTATCTGCTCCGGCGGCGAAGCTGTCGAGTGAACCTACGTTCATATTCCTGAAGCCGGAGACCAGCTCCTTCTGGAACACCGCGACAAACAGTTCCATGACCCTGCCCATCGACTATCCCAACGGCGCATCCGTGGCAACGCTTTCGGTAAAGGGAGTCGATTATTACAGGACTTATCTCAATATCACGGAAGATTCGTTCGATCTTGAACTCCCGGCGCCCGACTCCCCGAAAACGGAAAACGTGTACGATCTGACGCTGACGTTCAACGACGGCACCGTCCGCACGGCGAAGCTTGGCCTGATCCAGGGCCTGGACTCCGGCGCAAAAGGCTCCGCAAGATGCCTGGCCCCTGCCGACGGCAGAGTGTGGAACACGGCTAAATACAGGGCCGTGCTGCCGATCCCGCATGGAATGGAATCCTTTTCGGTGAAGCTCATTGACGGGGCGTGGGAAAACATCGAGCCCGGGCTAAACGGTGCGCAGGGATGTTACGCGTTGAGCCCAATCCGCCGTGGCGACAGCATATCCCTCTCGTACATCGCAGACGGCATGTCGCATGTGGCATCGCTTCTGGGCGGCGGAGACGGTTTTTTCGTGATAATGAAGTGAGTGAAGAGTGGAAGGTGGAGAGACTTGGACAACGGGCATCTCGCCCGTTGAGAAATGGGTAATGAGGGGGGCAGCGTCCTCGCTGCCCGCATGAGATCAAATTTTCAAAGAAAGGAAACGGAACAATGAAAGTGACAACAGTTCTTGCGTCATTCATGGCGGCGGCTTCTCTCAACGCGGCGGTAATCAAGCAGGTCATAGTGCGTCAGCAGTGGCCCTGGTCAACCGACGTGAAGGTTGAATACAAACTCGCCGATGTGCAGACTCCTGTAAATATCTCCGTGAAGGCGTTCAACGGCGAATCGGAGCTGGACAACTCCAGGCTCGCCGATTCCATCGTCGGAGACCTCTACGGCATAACGGAATCGGGGATTGGACAGTTCGTCATAGATCCCGTGAAGGCATTCGGCAATCAGAAGGTCGCAATCGCGGATTTCCGCGTAGAACTGGAAATCACGGAGGCGGCGGCAAACATCAATGAAAACATCTACAAGATATTCTGTCTCACCAACGGGACCTGCACGGATGTATCCAGAGCCGACCTTCTGAACGGCAAGTACGGTTCCGTCGAGACGGACTTCACCAAGATCGGCAACGGATTTTCCACGTCACTTTCCGATGTCATCATCTGGACCGGAGTCACCAACAACATCGACTACAAGACAACCCATCTTGTGATGCGTAGGATTCCCGCAAAAGACAAGACATTCGTCATGGGATCGCCCGAAAGTGAAGTCGGGCGTGAGAAAGTAGAAAATGATGTCGGGACGGAAAATCAGGTGAACGTCAGGTTCTCAAGAGATTATTACGTATCCGTATTCGAACTCACCCAGGCGCAGTACCGGTACATAACCAAGCAGTCTCCAAGCACCTACGCAGGTGAAGATGCAGATATGCACCCTGTCGAAACAGTCTCATACAATTCCCTGCGCGGCAACACAAAAGGTCCTTCCGGAGAGTCCATAAGCTGGCCGACCAACTCCAATCTTCATGAGGTTGCCGCCGGCTCTT
>JAGBFY010000472.1 GCA_017936245.1 Kiritimatiellia bacterium | reverse complement strand
CTTGCAGACGTAGCAGGGGTTGCCCTTCCAGTCGACGCCTTCCTTAGGAGCCTTGACGCCCATATCTTCCCACCAGATGTCGCCATCGGCCGTGAGAACGACGTTCGTGAAGATCGTATCCTTCTTGCAGCTCTTGAGGGCGTTGGGGTTGGAGTCCATAGACGTGCCAGGAGCAACGCCAAAGAATCCGTTCTCGGGGTTGATGGCGTAGAGACGGCCATCAGCGCCCGGCTTGAGCCACGCAATGTCGTCACCGATCGTCTGGAGCTTCCAGCCCTTGAGTTTGGGAAGCATCATGGCGAGGTTCGTCTTGCCGCAGGCGGACGGGAACGCAGCCGTGACGTGATACTGCTTCTTCTCAGGCGAGGTGAGCGTGAGGATGAGCATGTGCTCGGCCATCCAGCCCTGATCCTTGGCCATCTTGGAAGCGATGCGGAGAGCGAAGCACTTCTTGCCGAGGAGAGCGTTGCCGCCGTAGCCCGAACCGAAGGACCAGATCTGACGGTCTTCGGGGAACTGCGTGATGTACTTGTCCTCAATGTTCTTCGCGCAAGGCCAAGCGACATCCTTCTGACCCTTCTTGAGCGGAGCGCCCACGGAGTGGATGCAGGGGATGAACTCACCGTCGGTGCCGAGCTGCTTAAGGACAGCATCGCCCGTGCGGGTCATGATGTTCATGTTGACGACAACGTACGGGGAGTCGGTGACTTCGATGCCGTACTGGGTGATCGGGTTGCCGATCGGACCCATCGCATACGGAATCACGTACATCGTGCGGCCCTTCATGCAGCCCTTGTACGCAGCTTCCATCTTCTTCTTCATTTCTACAGGATCCATCCAGTGGTTGGTGGGGCCTGCGTCGATCTCGCGCTTGGAGCAGATGAACGTGCGGCCTTCAACGCGCGCAACGTCACTCTCGTGCGAACGGGCGAGATAGCATCCCGGACGCTTCTTGTCGTTCAGCTTGATGAACTGGCCGTTCTTGACCATCATCTCGCAAATTGCGGTATGCTCTTCCTTCGTGCCCTTCACGACGACAATCTTGTCGGGTGTGCAGAGCTTGTTCCACTTGTCAACCCACGCGAAAACCTTCGCATTGGCGAATTTGGGCGTCTTGGCCATGTTCTTTTTTTCTCCTTGTGTCTTTTAGGGGTGTGTCCCCTCCAAAAAATTGGCGCGTATTATACAGATTTTCAACTTTCAAATCAAGCGAAGCGCAAAATTTTATGGAATAACTTACAAAACCCCAAATAAACCAGTTGCAAAAAACCATAGATTTTTGTACAATATGCGGCAGTTTATTCAGATTATTCTGAATCTAACCAGTTGAAAGAGTACAAGAAATGAAAAAGACAGCAAAAACCGCCGCCAAGACAGCGACGACAAAGCCGGAAGCAAAGAAGCCCTGCACTAAGAAATGCGCGGCGAAGAAGTGCGAAACCAAGAAGCCGGCTCTCAAGAGCGTCACGTTCACCGTGCATGCTGAAGCGGGTCAGGACGTCCGTCTGGCAGGGTCCTTCACCGATTGGGAGACCAAGGCGAAGAAGATGACGTTCAAGAAAACCAACGGCGTCTATTCCGCAACGGTGAAGCTCGCTCCCGGCGAGTACCAGTACAAGTTCATCATCGGCGACAAGTGGACCACCGATGACCAGAACGCCGAGTTCGTGCCGAACGACAAGGGCACGTTCAACTCCAAGCTCGTGATCAAGTAAACATTTGAGCACGAACAACACATGACGGTTCAGTCGTTTCGCGGCTGAGCCGTCTTTGTTTTTTCCCTAATCAAAATCTTAACTTTGCCTTCTTTTCAAGTAGAAACATTGATGCCGCCATCAAAAGGGTCAGGACGATTGCCGCCGGATGCAGCGTTAACGCCGTCAGCGTGGCCGATGCAGCAAATATGGCGTATGCCCAGCCCGGCAACACTATTCTGCGCCCTGACCCAACGCGGAACCTGTTGCCGTCCACAGGATCAATAAGGAGGGATGTCGGCTTTTTGCCGAACTCAAGTGGAACGGGATGTTCCGGAATCCAACGGCGGCGGATGTCGAAGCTGCATTTCTCCCCGCATACGGAAACAACAGGATTGCCGTCCTTGGAATCGAAATCCAATGATGCCGGAACCGTAGATTCAACGATAAGACGCATCTTGCGCGGACGTTCATCCAAACGCCGCGCAAGTTCAACAAAATAACCGGCAATTTCCTGAGGATCGGCGTTCTCCTCCCTGATCCAAATATGGACGGGCAGACGCATCGTCAATCCCCCTTCGCGCTCAGCGACGCTTTTCCTTCATCTCGTGATAGTCGGAAAAGCCGCCTTCGAACCATGTGGTCTTGCCCTTGCCCTCGAACGCCAGTATGTGCGTTGCAATGCGGTCAAGGAACCAGCGGTCATGCGACACGACCATCACGCAACCGCCAAATTCCTGGAGACCTTCTTCAAGGGAGCGAAGCGTCGCAACGTCGAGATCGTTCGTAGGTTCGTCGAGAAGAAGCAGATTGCCGCCGCTTGTGAGAAGCTTTGCGAGATGCACACGGTTGCGTTCGCCGCCTGAAAGGACACCAACCTTTTTTTGCTGCTCCGGACCGCGGAAATTGAAGCGAGAGCAGTAGGCGCGACCGTTCATCATCGTCTCACCAGCAAGGCGAACGAACTCGCCGCCGCCCGTAATCTCCTCATAGACGGTGCGGTTGGGATCGAGCTCGCCACGAAGCTGATCAACATAGGAAAGCTTCACCGTATCGCCAACGCGCAACGTTCCCGAAAGCGGCTGGAGTTCGCCGGTCAGCATCTTGAAGAGCGTGGTCTTTCCGGCACCGTTCGCGCCGATCACGCCAACAATGCCGCCGCGCGGAAGGTCGAATGAAAGATCATCGTAGAGGATGCGGTCGCCAAAGCCCATCTTCACATGCTCTGCCTTCACAACAAGATCGCCAAGACGCGGCCCTGGCGGGATGCGGATGACAAGATCATCCTCACGTGCGCTCACCTGCTGCTTCTGCAGCTCCTCGTAGCGCTTCACACGGGCCTGAGCCTTGGAGTGGCGGCCCGAAGGATTCGTCTGAATCCACTTGAGTTCGTTCTCAAGAAGCTTGCGACGGGAATTCTCGGCCTTTGCCTCACGCTCGAGCATCGCCTGCTTCTGCTTGAGCCATTCCTCATAGTTGCCCTTGTAAGGATAGCAGATGCCGTGATCGAGTTCGAGAATCCAGTCCGTAACATCAGAAAGGAAGTAACGGTCATGGGTGACGACGATGAGCGTATCCTTGAACTCCTTGAGATACGCCTCGAGACGGAACGTCG
>JAGBFY010000005.1 GCA_017936245.1 Kiritimatiellia bacterium | reverse complement strand
GGCTCATTCCTTTGTCGAGTTGGGCTTCTGCGCGTCGGTCACCCTCCGCACAGCCAACCTTCCTAACGGCATGTCGTTTTCGTTGCCGTACAGCTTCCTTTCATTCTGTTAGCTCTGCCGAGCTTTGCTTGGCGCACCATGTCGTAAATCTCCTTGCTTATCTTTGCTCGATCATTTTCCGTAACTCATCTGCGCAACCGCAAGAGCGGCATAGTCACCAATGTTTTCGCCAAGTTCGGCAGGAACTATCCGACACACCTTTCTCGCAAGTGAAAGAGCTTCACGGTCAAGAATCGGATTGACAATGGGCATGAAGAGATCGGCGTTGCGCATGAACACACCGCCTAGCGCAATCACTTCGGGATTGAGGATGTCAATCGTGTATGCAAGTATTGTCGCGAGTTTTTCCGCGGATTCGCGGAACACCTCGGTGCAGTCCGGATCGCCAGCGCGTACACGTGTGAACAGCTCCTTGGTTGTAAGGTCAAGACCTTTCCTTATCTTTGCAAGCCGTGCCATTCCCGCGCCGGAACAGAAACCCTCTGCGCTTCCTTCCTTGTTGTATCCGATGGGACCTGTCGGCGCAAGGCGGATATGTCCGATTTCACCTGCATTGTCGTTTGCTCCGGAATAGAGTTTCCCGTCAATGACGATGCCCGCGCCGAGACCGGTGCCGAAAGTCATGAACACAAGACTGCTCACACCGCGTCCGGAACCGTAGAGATATTCCGCAAGCGCACAGGCGTTCGCATCGTTCTGCACCGCCACAGGAACATGGAACCTCTCCTCAAAAAACTTCACCACCGGCACATCATCCCACCCCGGAAGATTCGGCGGCGACATGATTACACCTCGCCGCGAATCGAGGGGACCACCACAACTGATGCCTATTGATCCCAGATTCGAATCTTCTGAACTGATCGTCTTTTCAATTCTGCGCGAAAACTCTTCAAGCACCTCCTGCCACGAAAGCCCTGCAGTCGGGAACTCTTCACGGGAGAGTATATTTATCTTTCCGTCTTTGCACTCTCCTGTGGAAATGGCGCACTTCGTGCCGCCGATATCAAGTCCGATATTCAAAACAGTTCCTCCTCGATTGCTGCGCACAGCGCGTGGTAGATAGGTAGGTGCAGCTCCTGCACTTTGTACGTTTCCGTCTCCGGAACACGGATCGCCACATCGCATATTTCCGACAGACGCGATTCCCTCTCGCCTGTAAACGCTATGGAGACTCCGCCGACAGCTTTCATGACCTCCGCCGCCGCAACGCAGTTGGCGCTGTTGCCACTCGTGGAAAGAGCGATCAGTACATCGCCCGGTTTTGCGAGTGAAAGCACCTGCTGTGCAAAAGCTGTCTCCCACGCAACATCGTTTGCGAACGCAGTCAGTATTCCGCTCATCGAGACAAGCGAAATCGCGGGAAGCCCGCCTTCGAGTTTTGCGACAAGCTCCGGTCTGAGCTTCAACGCAAGCTCCTGCGGAACGGCGCGAAACTTCTTGAATTTTTTCAGAAGTTCACCGCATATGTGTTCCGCATCGGATGCGCTTCCCCCGTTCCCGCAGACAAGAACCTTTCCGCCTGCGAGATATGACCTTACAAGAATATCCAACGCCGCTTCCACACTTAAGCGATATGAAGCCAACACGGGATAGCGGAGCATCAATTCGTCTATCACTCCAGCCGATGATTCTTTCATTGCCCTTCCTCTACTTTGATGGTTTACTCGAACGTGCCATTGACCTGCTACCTGCCTTTATGCATCAGTGCAGTGACTACAGGAAAATGGTCAGATGTTACTGTGTCCTCGATGACATACGAATCACTTACCTCGTAACGCAGTGCGGATGGCGATGATACCGCAATATAGTCTATGCAGCGTTCACTTCCGGGCTTGTATGGTTTGAATCCATGGAATGTGCGGCTCTTCTCCTTTGACAGAACCGTCATGAATTTCTTGAACCCGACAAGGGTATCGGATTCGGGGGAAGCATTCCAGTCACCGGTAAGGAACACAGGCTTATTCGAAGAACATTCCTCAACAACTTTGCGGATGATCTCAACAGACTTCACACGGTTCGTTGCCTGAAGGGACAGGTGCGTGGTACCAAACCAGAAATCCTTGAATTCACAGAGCAGCAATACGCGAGGTTCTCTGCCGGGAAGCGGATGTCTCACAACCGACAGCGGCTTTTCCTTCGACAGCACCGCAACTCCGTAACCTCCATTGTTCGGATACTTGATGCCGGCCGCAAAAGTGGCATGCATGCCGGTACGCCGACCAAGTTCTGCCGGCTGATCGACACCGCCGGAGCGATTCGGCGAACGGCAATCGAGTTCCTGGATCCCTGCTAAATCCGGTTTTTCGCGAAGGATCGCCGCAACAGTGCGATCAATGTCAACCTTCTGGTCCGCACCACAGCAATGACGCACATTGTAGCTCATCAGACGAACCGGAACAGGTCTAACCTTTTCGGCGAAACAGCACAAAACGCAGAATACGGAAACCGCTGCCGCGAGCAATCCAAAACGCCAGTCTGTTCTTTTCATTTGAAATTCCTTCTGCAAAGGGTTGTTATCAATGGTTTAAGAATTTCAGTTGTAGACAGACGGCTCCGTCCGCTGTCACAATTCGTACAGGAAGAGGCGGCAGTCTATCGGACCGTTGTAGAACGGAACGCGGTGCTTGTACTCGAGATTCACGACCTTTGCAAGATCCGGATTGCCGGTGATGAGTCCGCCGGTCATCCCCTTGCAGTTGTCGGCAAGGAACTGTCCGATCCTGTCGTAGAGCGCCTTGAGCTCATCAATGTCGCCGAGACGGATACCGTATTCAGGATTGAAGAATATCGCCGGACGGCTCCCCTTCTCGACTGAATCCGCACTTCCCGACTTTCTCGAAAACTGTTGAACGTCGGTCTCAGCAAAGTCGCAGGCGGCGAATGTGATCTTGTTGAATACACCAGCCGTATGCGCGTTTATCTGCGCATTCTGGATTGCCTCGGGTGAAATATCGGTAGCAAGAATCGGCGGAATATCCTTCTTCTCGTTTTGTGCAGCCTCAAGAAGCATGTCCTTGAAAATGGTCTCAGGAGAAACTCCGAAGCGCTGGCGCGGGGCGGCAAGAGGAGCTTTCTCTCCAGGGATAATCTGGTTATATCCCTTGATGCCCATGAATCCGAACCTCGCGCGCAGGGAACCCGGCGCACGGTTCATCGCCTTCATCGCCGCTTCGATAGCGGGAGTTCCGGAACCGCACATCGGCGAAATGAAAGGTGACGTGCCGTCCCATCCCATCGCATCTATGCACGCCGCAGCCAGCGTCTCCTGCATCGGAGCTGAACCGGGGATCTTGCGGTATCCGCGCTTTGAAAGCGGTGCGCCTGAAGTGTCGAGATAGATTATCGCGGTATCACCGTTCCAGTGAAGGAACACGCTTGCACCGCGATCATAATCGCCGCCAGAATCCGGTCTGCGGCCAAGCTTCGAACGGATCCTGTCGACGACGGCATCCTTCAGGACAAGCGACGGCAGACGCGTGTCGCGCACTGAAAAATTGTGAACCACGGACGACACGGTGAAATATCCGTCTACATCGATGAGGTTCTCCCAGTCGATCGTCACGGCCTTGTCGTAGAGTTCGCGCACATGGCGGCACTGTCCGCGGAAAAGAGGAACAAGCACGCGATGCGCTGTGCGCAGCCAGAGGTTCAGCCTGAACACGTCACGAAGAGCGCCGCGCACTACCACATAGTTATCCGACTTGTCTATCGGCTCGTAACCGAAGGAACAAACCTCCTTTTCCGTCCAGGGCGCGAGCGTCTTGGCGCAGGAGATTATGATCGGGAAGTCTTTGTCTTTCCAGAGATTCATCAGTTGATGCGGAGCGGCATCATCACGTAAAGGAACGGAACGGAGCAACGGATGACTGCCGGTGAAGAGCCGTTGTTCAGTTCGATTGTGACCTCATCATCATCGATGGCCTTGAGCGGATCCTTCACATAGGAAGGATTGAATACGATTTCAATGCGCTCGCCGCTGTACTTGATCGGCACGATGTCCTTCGCCTCGCCGATGTCGGCGGCGACGGAGGAGACCAGGAGCTGGTTGGAATCAAAGGTAAGACGCGTGGAGGAGGATTCCTCCATCATCATGACGCTGGCACGGTCGATGGCGTCCAGAAGAAGTTTGCGGTCGACACTGATCTTTTCTTTGCAGCTCTGAGGAATCACCTGACGGTAGTTCGGGTAGATTTCGTCAAGGAGCTTGGAATAGATCTGGGTTTCACCGAGATTGAACGCGACCTGCGTCTTTTCAATCGTGATCTTCACTTCGCCATCGCCGGAAAGCGAACGCTGAAGTTCAGCGACTACCTTGGAGGGAAGAATGATATCCTTCTCTGCGGCGGCAGGGAACTCGATTTCATGTTCGACCAATGCGAGACGGCGACCATCGGTTGCGACCATCGTGAGCTTCCCTTCCTTAAAGCTCATAAGAACGCCCTTGAGAGTCTTGCGGGTTTCGTCCTGCGAGACTGCATACGAAGTCTTCCTCAGCATTTCGCGGAGCGTGGCCTGAGGAAGCGTATAGGCGAAAGCATCCTCAGCGGCAGGTAGAGCTGGGAAGTCGGCAACATTCATACCGGAGAGCTTGAAAGCCGCGCTGCCTGCGGAAATGCGGGCGCGCTCCTGGATATCCGTCTCAAGTTCGACAACGCCTTCAGCGCAGGAAGAAATCGTGCTGAAAAGAAGTTTGACCGGGAGTGTGGTTGCACCCGCCTCTACAACCTCGCAATCGACCGTGGACTTGATCGAAATGTCGATGTCGGTTGTGACAAGGTTCAGCTTGCCGTCGTTCGCCTCCAGCATTGCATTCTGGATGATCTGGAGAGACCCTTTTCCAGGCACAATGTTCTGTACCTTCTTGAGTCCCTCTATGAACTTCGAACGGATGATCTTTATTTTCATTTGTGTCGAACTCCCTTTGGTTTCCTTGGCCGTATATTGTATCCTATTAGTGGTTATTAAGTAAAGAACTTATTATCATACTATTAGGATTGTTCATAACTCGCATAACCCGTTTCTGACCCCGTTTTCATTGGCTGAAACAACTCTTGCGCCTGTTCATTTCCGTTCATCATCGTGTTTGCTTCTTTCTGTTTCTTTTCCGGTCTGTTGATACGTGTCAATAAATAGCCCTTTTGGCAACAGGTTCTGAACAGGCAGTCAACAAGTTGTCAATAGAACAGCTCCGATGGTTTGCGCCCAAGCTGCTCCGTTATCTGCTCGATGGTCTTCTTGAGTTCCGGCTCGACATCGATGCGCTTCTGTATGGTTTGCGTACCGTGAAGCACCGTTGTGTGATTGCGCTTGAACTCATTGGTTACGGTAGGAGTGGAGTTTCCGGTAAGTTTCCTTGCCAGGAACATGGCTACCTGCCTGGCTGTCGCTAAAGGCTGTGTGCGGTTGTTTGAGAGTATATCGGCGTATGTGACATCATACGTGGAGCATACAGCTTTCACTATTTCATCTATTGAAAGGCGCCTTATTGTTACTTCTTCCTCTATATGCTCCCTTAATAGGACGCGTGCGATCTGGCTGTTGATCTCCATTCCGGGATTTGCGTCTATGAACCTTGCAATCAGGTTCAACGCCCCTTCCATCGCACGGACTGACGATTTTATGTTTTCGCCGATGAACGTGAAAATCTCTTCCGGAATCTTGTGGCGGCAGTTTTTGGCCTTGGATTTGAGGATCGCAAGGCGCGTTTCGTACGAGGGAGACTCGATTTCGATGACTATCCCCTGCTGGAAACGCGTAATCAGACGCTCTTCAAGGTTGCTCAGGCGTTTTGGCGGCACATCGCACGTCATGACAACTTGTTTTCCGTACGTCATGAGGTTGCTGTATGTATTAAAGAACTCCTCCTGGAACTGTTCCTTGCCGCCGATGAATTGCACGTCGTCCAGAAGAAGTAGGTCAATGTTGCGGTAGCGTTTCCTGAACGATTCCATATCCTTGTTGGAAAGAGCGTTTATGTATTCGTTGAGGAACGTTTCACTTGTTATGTAGCAGACACTCTTTGAAGGGTCTCGTTGCATGACGTGATGACCAATAGCCTGCATCAGGTGAGTTTTGCCGAGACCGGCACCTCCCCAGATGAAAAACGGATTGTTAGTGTTGCCGCCCGGCTCCTTTGCGATTGCCGTTGCGATTGCGTATGCAAAAGAGTTTGACGGACCTTTTACGAAATTGTCGAAGGTATAGTTGGGATTGAGAGGCACTGTAGATGCAAACGCAGGACGCCTCACCATATGGACATCTTCAGGCTGCGGCTTTCTTGCCTCTCTTTCCCTCTCCTGTTTTTCCCTTTCAATCTCTTTCGCCTTTTCGGTTACGCTGAACACGACCTTCACATCAGGCTGCGCACCTGCCTGGATCAACGCAATGCGCAATGGTTCGGAGTAAAGAGACGCATAGTATTCGGCTGCATACTGATCCGTTACACCTATGACGAACCTGTCCCCTTCAAGTTCATGTGAAGCAAATGAAGCCGCATGGCGATCCCAGCGACTTATGTCCTCTGCCGATTTCAGGGACATCTTATACAGAGCCACCGTCAAAATCCACAGGTCGGCTCTTGATGTTGTTTCTGTCTGCATTTCTTCTGCCTATAATCTTTCTTTCCAAGAACATATTAAAGCAGAACAGCGTAAAAAACTCAACAACGAAAAAATACAAACAAGTAAACAATTTATGCACAGTTTCTGTGTATAACTCCATATGTACATATATAGGTATTTAATGGATGAATATAGAATAAATAGGTATGTATGCAAAAACGTTATGCACTTATGCACAGGCGTCGTTATAAGAGACGTTCCGAGTTATGCAGATTTTGACCCTTTTTATCCATGATTTGTGTGCAATTATATACATGATTGTTCATAAATCGTTCATAATTATGATTATTTTTATGTTGATATATCAGATTGAATACTTAATACTTAAAATTATATAATTAATTTCTGTACAATTTAAGATATATGCAAATACGCATATCGCATAATAATATGAATAACTTATGAAATAAGTGTTGATAAGAATATAACTTATGATATAATCAATGGTCGTGAAAAAAGACATTGATATAATCGTAGTTGGTGGCGGTCATGCCGGTTCTGAAGCGGCTTTGGTCGCTGCACGCATGGGTGTTAGTACCCTTCTCATCACCGGCAGCAAGAATGCGATAGCCAAGATGCCATGCAATCCTTCAATTGGAGGATTGGCCAAAAGCCATCTTGTATATGAACTAGATGCGCTCGGTGGTGAGATGGGATACAACACAGATCAGACCGCTCTTCAGGAAAAGACCCTGAATACATCACGTGGTCCTGCCGTACGTGCAACACGTGCACAGTGTGATAAACGCCTTTATTCTGAACGCATGCAGAGAGTAATCTGCAATCAGGAGAACCTTGAAGTCCTTGAAGATGTCGTAACTGATATAATCATTGATGCGGACGAATCACAGAGTGCGCAGATTTATCCTGCTGATTTTAACGTATTCGTTCAAGGGAATGGAACGCTGAAAGAAGAAGGCGCCGATATTTCATCTTCAAAGCAGATGCGTATCGTAGAACCGCAGCTCGTTGATTCTAGGACAGAAGACGAGGCTCAAGATTCTCTCCAGAATATAGAAAGCGGAAAATTTCGTCAGAATAATGTAACGGGAGATGAAGAATCACACCACCTCTCTGAACGCAATATCATTACAGGAAAGGTGAAGGGAGTAAGAACGGAACTTCACGGGGAATATATAGCCAAGGCAGTCGTCATTACAAGCGGCACATCTCTTAGAGGACGGATCTTCATTGGACATGAAGTTGAGGAATCAGGCGGCGATAACAGACCGGCGGCAAACCTTCTTTCGGAATCACTTGAAAGGCTTGGCTTTGAACTGATAAGACTCAAGACCGGAACGCCGCCCAGACTCAAATCAACCTCATGTGATTTCACAAAATGTACGGAGCAGAAAGGTGAATCACCTGCACCGCTGTTCAGTCTGAGAGCGAAGAGAGATGCTTTGACCGGTTGTGGCAGTACTGATGCATC